>NZ_JBQEPD010000030.1:0-39979 GCF_052045675.1 Brucella sp. 22210 | reverse complement strand
TGATGCCTACATCCAATGGTACAATGAGAAGCGCATCAAATTATCACTGGGGTCGCTCAGCCCGATTGAGTATCGAAGAAGTCTCGGCCTTAACGTATAAGTCAGTCCAAGTTTTTATCCGCACCCCCGCCGGGTCAGTCCTCAGTGGCAATCAACATTCAAGCCAAAAGTAGCGCTCTCTGGGATCAGAGACAAGCAGGCGCTTGTGGAATTCTCCCAGTGATTTGATGTGCACGCGAACCAGATCAATTTGCCAATTAGCTTGAAGTACATGGAGATTTTTCCATTCTAAGCAAAGGCAAAAGCATCTGAGCTATAGAGAACTCCCCTGCCCTCGCCTTCTGCGTTAGAGCGCGCAAATAGCCTCCAGCAGAATTGATTTCATTTATGCGCTGGAGAATGCCTGCGATTGTCGCAGAAGCATTTTCGATGCCTAAGACCTGACAAGCTTCATGATAGGCTGATTGGCTGATACCAAGGAACGTTGAAACGATTCGCGTGGCTTCAATTAGATCGCGCCATGAACCGATATTGTTTGGTGCATAGTCGACGATATCAGGACATGCTCTTAGAACAGTGTCGATAGAAAGCATGGTTATTTTTTTGATGCTGCTGTTCTTGATGGTGATCTCTGCAGATTGTGCAAAAGGCTCCTTCAAAATCGTCGTTTTTATATTTTGAGATTCAAAAAGGGATTCAGGCTGGGATTCAATATGATGCCGCTTAGAATGAGCGTGATTGGCGCTCATATCTCGAACATTATCGTTTTGGGTCAAAGAGTTATCTATATCCGCGCGTAATTCAGCTAGGTTTTCGAGAATGGTCTTTAGTTCTGGTGCGGAAGCACGACGCGGAATGGCGTCGACGATTGCACGAAAGCGCCGGTGAGCTGTTGTCCAAAAGTCAGATGGGCGCATTTCAGCAAGCGCGATATCGATCATCTGAGCAAGGTCCCTGCGCTGCAATGTAATCTGTTCGCGCGTGCGCTTAAGCAGCGCCGCATCGGCCTGAACCTGTTTGGCTGCTAGGGTGATATCATCTGAGCGTTCGAGAAGAGGAGCGAATGAAAAGCCGAAGGCTTCTTCTACGTGCCCTGCTTCATCTTTATAAGCGTAGCGTTTGCCATTAGGACTATCGCGGCGTGCAACGAGGCCACTCTCGATGAGCGTTGCAATATGACGGCGCAGAGTAGATTCCGGCATTCCATGGGCTCGTAGCGAGAGCTGCCGATTGGATGGGAAGACAACGAGACCGTTCTTGGCACTGATCTCGTTGTCGGGAAGAAAAGATAAGAGAGAACTCATCACGGCAAGACAGCGGTCGTTGATCCCGAACACTGACTTGGCAATGCAAAGCTCTTTATAGATCGCCCAACGGTTGACCGACTTTCCATTCGATTTTGTAGATGATGTAAGCTTGAATTGGCCAAGCGACATCTTTCGCCCACGAAATGTGGACGTTATTGACTCCAGAATTTGCATTCCCTCTTACCTTTTTTCAGGCAAAAGAAATCCACCCGCCATAAAGACGCTTATGACTCTTGACACTGATTCATGGAAATGCGATTCTCTGAGTGCTTAAATCTGAGGAAGGCTTCCATGCGGCAACGTTTTGGGGGCCTTTTTCTTTTGCGGTTCGTTCTCCTGGTTAATTTATCCGTCGTGATGGCTCTGAAGCGAAGCTTCAGCAGCTATTTGGATGTCTCGCTGGCCTTATATTCTGCATAGAGCTCTTCAAGACGCGACTGAATAAAGTCGGCAAATTGCGGAGCCGCTTTGTCATTGAAGGTGAACTGTACATTCTTACCAGCTCGTTTGATTGCGACAGGCTGAATACCCTCACCAAGAACAGGTGAGTGAACGGCATCCCTTCGGGGCTTATTTTTCGATGTTGATGATTTGAGCTTATCGAATACAAACTGAAATCGATCATCTGAAGACAAGGCGGCAAAGTCGACACTGTGGATGGCGTCATTTGCAATAGCTTCGCCGACAGCTGTCAAAAGGCTAACGAAATCTTCCCAGCGTGTGCGCCCGATGGACGGCGCACGGCCAATCTTGCGGATGATCTCTTCGGGTATCGACTTGATGATCGTAATCATCTTCGAAAGGACGGCTTTATCAATGCCAGTCGACTGATAAAGCGTTTCACGAGAATAGCCCTGCCCTTCCAAAGTGTAGGCAAAGAAAGCCTTTTCGATGAAAGAGAGGTTGGATCGCGTGTTGTTTTCCTGGCCCTGGTGAATGACCAGCTCTTCATCCGTGAGCTGCTTGACGACCGCTCTGACCTTGATACCTAGAGCTTTGACGGCCGCAACACGTCTGTGGCCGTAGGCTATCTGAAACCGATCTGAATCGTCTGGATGAGGACGTACGAGAATTGGCACAAGCTGTCCGCTTTCGCGGATTTGCTCGACGAGTTTTGTCTGGTCTTCATCGTCAAATCCCAGTCGGTCAGAGACGAATGAGCTATCGATCAGATTGGGATCAAGCTCGATAATCGTCTGACCATTGGAAAGCTGACGCTCGATTTCATCAGCGCGAGCAGAGCGTTCATTGATCTTTTCGAGAGATTGCGAAATTGCGCCAAGGGCTGCCGGGCGATTTGCACGGTCTCGTTCCATGCCGGCAAGCGGTCGTGCCTGTTCGAAGGACGAGCTTGCAGAATGGTCCTCTGCTTTTTGCGACGGCTCTGATTGATCGGAAAAGTCGAAAATGTTCTTTCGTGCCATGATTAGCTACGCCCCCAAGTCTGCCGAATGAGGTCTTCAATCTCAGCGTTGACAGATGTCAACGATTCCAATGCGCGGTCATAAGTGCCACGCGAGAAGGCAGAACGATCAACCTCGTAAAGTGTCTGTTTTGTCAGGCCCGCATCTGAAATGGCGGTCGACTTCAGCATTGGTGTTTCCAGCACGCGATTGCCAAATATTGAGCGCATGAAACCAGCCATCTGGTTTTGCGGCGCATCGTTTGGTTCATAGCGTGTGATCAGGTAACGCATCCAGTCGTATTGGGTATTGCCACCAGCCCGCTCAACCACAGCCAGTAGGTCAGATGTCATGTGCAGGAACTGGTTCATGGACATGACATCGAGCATTTGCGGGTGGACCGTAATCAACACGGATGTGGCGGCGCACAAAGCAGACAGTGTCAGAAAGCCCATCTGCGGTGGGCAGTCGATCACAACCACATCATAGAGATCTTCGACGACCGCTAGGCAGCTGCCGATGCGCGAGAAGAACATGGCTTCGTTCTTTTGCTCTGCCAGAACCTTTGGCGTTTCATGTTCAAACTCCATCAGCTCGAGATTGCCCGGAATGACATGCAGGCCGGGCGTGTAAGTCGACCTGACAATATCGGTAATCTCGCGCCGTTCCGCATCATAGCGAATGGCACCATAGAGCGTATCATTGACCCGCACGTCGAGTTCAGGCTGATGGCCGAACATTGCAGACAGCGAGGCCTGTGGGTCGAGATCAATCGCCAGAACGCGATAGCCACGCAGCGCGAGATACTGGGCGAGGTGGGCCGAGGTGGTGGTTTTCGCTGAGCCGCCTTTAAAGTTCATGACCGAAAGGATCTGCAACTTCTCGCCATTTCGGCGATGACGGATATATTTACCGTGAGTCTTGGGCGAGTTGTCGTCCAGCAATTGCCGAATGGCATGAATGTCTTGAATGGAGTACATCCGCCGGCCGTTGCTCTGCGGAGCAGGTCCGTGGCCTTCCGAAACGATCTGACGGAGATATCCTTCCGCGACGCCGATGAAGGATGCTGCTTCAGCAGGTGTAAAGGAGCGGATCGACTTCTGCGCTGTTGGTGGGAAAATGCGCATTTGATGCGCCTGAAGTCGCTTCGACAGCTCTTCAGCGTCGGCTTCAATCAAGGACTGAAGGCTGCTATGAGGTTGTGGAGATGCTGTCGGGTTTTGATGCATTGGTTCGTCCTTATCAGCGCATATTCAGTAAAACATAACAAATATGCGCTGACGAAGATGCCCCGATTCTGTCTTCGCTGCAATTTGTTTTTAGTTAATGAATAGTTAACGCGAAGCAAAGCAAAGAACGAGCCAGGCAGAAATTATAGCGTTTCAGAATTAGCAGCTTCCGAGATACTCTTGGACGGCATTTCTGTTTATTGACATCTGTCAACATTGCGCGAATGCGCTGACCAGTTTGTATTACGCAGATCATAACCGACTGACATGCGATTGGCTGGTCGGGTCAGGCTGCGCTCGGTCAGGAAATGGCCAGAACCTCGATCTCCTGACCGCCGAGCGAAGCTATATCACCAATGGATTTACCCATAAGCAATCGTGCCAGCGGCGAAACGAATGATATGGTGCCACATTTTGGGTCTGCTTCATCCTCGCCGACAATGCGATAGGATTGCGCAGGACGACCGTCTCTACTGAAAGATATAACGCAGCCGAAACCAACACTGGTTGGAGATAGAGGCGCGGGCGTTAGCTGGGCTGAATGAAGGCGCGCAGCATAGTAACGAAGATCGCGTAGAGGGTGTGCTGTCTGACGCCGCCGCTCCGAAATATCCTCATTGGCATTTGCCGCTTCAAATGCTGCGCGTGCTTTCTCAAGTTCCTGCTGTAAAAGTCGCAACCCCTCCTCTGTTACCAGATTGGGATGGGGAGAGATCTCGCGATCGGGCAGGATCGTTTCCGAAGCTGCTTCTGCGCTCTCTTCCTTGGCGAACGCAACACTCATGGACAACTCCTTTTTGGATCGCGCAATCTTATCCGATTCTCGAGGGGGATGGGTTGTGTTGTGAAAGGATGCTCAGACAATATACAATGACTTGGAAGGGCGCTTTTTCTGGCGCCGTTAAACGACTTGCAGAGCGTTTGCTGAACGATGAATACGGTCGGGGACGGCATGCTGGATCTTCACTTATCTAATACAGTCGACACATTGAACAAATTGAATGTTACTCGTTTTGCAAGCGCGAAGACTGAGGCGGGGCGGGGCGCGCAACGAATGATGCTAACCGTCTCGCAAACGCGCCCTCGTTGGATTGGTAAGTTCGTTGACAGCTGTCAATTTCGAAGGAAGCCAAAACGGCGCGCGTCTTCCAAAAGATTTCTAACCGAAGAGGCCTGCCATTTACCGCCGCCTCGCGGGGGCTTTGCGTCCATAGCATCAAGTTTTGCAGCAATGGCTCGCAAGGAGAGGGTTGGATCAGCTATGGCAATGGCCGCAACACGTTTGATAAGATAGTCGTTCGGAATCCGGCGCTTCGCCTGAATGAGTAGTTTTGGCTCAGCGAGGCCTTCTTGCACAAGTTTACGGATGGCTCGTCTCAGTCTTTCAATCGTCCAGCTTTGTCCCTTTAGATTAAGCGTCCATACGATGTTCTCCCAGCTGTGCTGCGGACGAAGCTGCGAGACGGTGGGCAGCCATGAGGGTGCCGTGGCAACAAGCTGTTCCAGATAGGCGCGGTTACGCGCTGCTGCGATATCGCTGATGGCTTCTGGACGGCGCTCACGCAATCCCGGATTGCCAGCGAGCTTGCCATGGGCTTTTGCCAGCTTCATGCCAGCCCGTGTTCGTTCTACCTTTAGGGCATGTTCGAGGTTAACGACCGCATCGAGAATTTGCAGTGTAGATATGGCTTCCTGTCCGGAGGTGTCGATGGGGTCATCAAGGGAAAGCAGGTGAATGCCACGATCCGTGAGGTGTCTGTAGAGCTCGGCCAAGTGGCTGACAGACCGAGCCACCCGGTCGAGTTTCACGACGACGAGTGTGTCCCCGGCCACAAGGTGGCTCAGAAGTTTTTCGAGTGCCGGCCGCGATTGAAATTTTTCAGCAGCGTGTTCCTGGTAAATTCTGATGCAGCCCGCGTTCTGTAGTCGGGATAGTTGGGTCGCGTTGAATGGGTCGTCCATTGATGGCCGTGCATAGCCGATCCGCGCTTTGGGGAGGGGAGGGAGATCAAGCTCATCAGCAAATTTGGTCATCGCTACTATCCGGTTCCGCACAGTCTGTACCAATTGAGACTACGTCATAAAAGGTTACTTTGTATACGGTTTTCAACAATGGCGTTGGAGCTCCACAGTGCGGATATGATGAGCTTTATGTCGGCCTGTTCTTGGTTGTGCTGCCGCTTATCCTGAGCCAATCTGAGGAGAAAGGACAGTTGCGCGGTCAATAAGACTTTCAACCAGGTGTCAATAGGGCGCCATTAAGGCGCTGCTGAAAGCAGGGGAGCGAAAATCGTAGATGGGCCCTCATCCGGGCCTCTTTGAG
Source organism: Brucella sp. 22210 (assembly GCF_052045675.1). Taxonomy (NCBI): domain Bacteria; kingdom Pseudomonadati; phylum Pseudomonadota; class Alphaproteobacteria; order Hyphomicrobiales; family Brucellaceae; genus Brucella; species Brucella sp. 22210. The sequence continues at coordinate 33,717 of NZ_JBQEPD010000030.1, read as the reverse complement.
CTTCTAGCCCGGTGAATTTAATTTATTGAAAATATGAACTAAATTTTCCGAAATGAAAGCTAAGGCGAGCTTTAGTTTAGCTCGAGCGATTGCTTTTCTTTCGGTGTTCTGGGGGAGGAAACCTAATTCGAATTGGCCGAGCGAAGAGGCTCCAAGACCGTTTTAGACAAACAGAATCATATTTGATTTGCAGTCAAAAATCTACAGTCGGACTTGCATGATGGTTCTTAGCGTTACGAGGCTGCACCTCTGGTGCGGGACGTCTTCGAACAGAGGGCTTCAATAGTATAATGATCCCGGTTTGGTATGCACGTCGTATTCCGCTACCAAGAAAGGCGTACCGCTGACATTGAGAGTCTTCGATTAGGTTAGCCAACATTGCATATTGAACATGTTTCTCTCCCTGTATGCGTAACTTACAAAATTGATATTGAACGCAGAATTTTCCGAGCCCCAGCTTCTCCTGTTCCAGAAGATGTATCGGCTCGGGAACTCAAGTCGGGCTGAACATACATCGTCCTGCATTCTTGGGCGCGTTCGCCGGCGTGTTGGTAGGGGGAACGTGTGTTGGTTGCGTATCTCATCAGATCGAATAGCGAGTTGGGGCCCTTGAATGGCGAGCAAAGACACAGGTCTGTCTTCACGGGTCCATTCTTCAACCGGTCTATAGTGCGCCTCCTGTCCGTTGGGGCTGGCATCATCGTGATGATACCAGCCAACGCACAGACCGTATGTACAGCGTCGCCATGCGCGGGCTCTACGACTATAGACGCGAACTCCGCCGATTATTTTTCCGATACATCCCGCCCTAACTGGACGTTTCAGGATACGAGCACGCTCAACGCGGCTGCGACCGGTGCGATCAGTGGTGGCATGCAGGTCTTTTATGACTCCAGCGCTCTGAACGGCACGACGATAAATGCGATCAGCGGCGGGTCGCAATATTTCAATGGCAACAGCAGTCTCAACGCTTCGGAAACATTTGTAGTCGGGGGCGGTGTGCAGAGCTTCTATGACACCAGCGCGCTGAATGCATCGGCTGCGAATGCGGTCAATGGCGGCGAGCAGTATTTCAACGCCAGTAGCTCGCTCAACGTAACAGCTGCCGGGGGTCTCAGCGGTGGGCAACAGTACTTTTATAATACGAGCGCGTTGAATGTGGATTCTGTCAGCGGATTAAGCGGTGGTACGCAGATTTTCTACGACGCCAGCGCATTGAACGCCTCGGAAGCAAATGCCGTCGCTGGCGGGTCGCAATATTTCAACGGCAGTAGTCGCCTCAATGCAACGTCGTCCAACGCGGTCAGCGGTGGATCGCAGAGCTTTTATGCCAACAGCGTTATGACGTTGACAGCAGTCAACGCCGTCAGCGGTGGTGCGCAATACTTCAATGGCGACAGCATATTGAACGCCAACGCTAGCGGCGCGATAGGCGGTGGCACGCAATATTTCTATAATCTCAGTGCCCTGAATGCTTCGACCGCAAACGCTGTCAATGGTGGCACGCAGGATTTCCATGACAGTAGTGTCTTCAATGTTTCCGCAGCCAGCGGCGTTAGTGGCGGCGCGCAAACTTTTCATGGCAACAGCACGCTCAATGTGTTGGCGAATGATGCACTGACGGCAAATGCGGGCGTTAACTTCGATAATCAGGCGGGTGGCATCGGCGGGACGATCAAGCTCAATGGATTTAGTACAGTCGTCGGAGCCATCAATAGTGTTGGCACGGGGGCTGGTGTTATCGAAAATGGTGCCGCCACGAGCAGTGTCCTGACCATTGATGGCTCATCCGTCGGCCCGTCAACATTCTCCGGTGTGATCCAGGATGGCGGTAGCGGTCGGCTGTCGCTGGCGCTCGATAGCGGCACGTTGACACTCAGTGGAGTGAACAGTTTCACAGGTGGCACGACGATAACGGGCGGTGTCTTGCAGGTATCAAGCGATGCGAATCTTGGCGATCCATCAGGCGGTCTGATTTTCAATGGAGGGACACTGGCCACGACCGCGAGTTTTCAGACTGCCCGGTCAATTTCACTTGCCCAGGCCGGTGTACTGGATGTTGCAGATAACACCGATCTCGTCGTGAGCGGTGTTATCTCCGGGCCGGGCGATCTTGTGAAAATGGGTACAGGTGTGCTCCAACTCACAAACACCGCCAATAGCTATCGCAACACCATTGTTGGGGCCGGTCGTCTCATCGGGAATTCGGAAACTATCGCAGGCAATATCGCAAATGCAGGTGTCGTCGTTTTCGAACAGGCGGCAGATGGCAGTTTTACTGGCAATATTGCCGGCGCTGGTGGAGCGACAGGCACGATGATCAAGGATGGGGTTGGCAGCCTCATCCTGAATGGCACATCGGGTCTCAACTGGACTGTGCAACAAGGCAATCTGACTTCCGGCGCTGACCGCTTCTCAGGCGACGTTACAATAGCGAGTGCGGCCTCAGTGACGTTTGACCAATCAACCAGCGCGCAGTTCGACGGTGTATTGATGGGCGCAGGAACCTTCTTCAAGACCGGCGCTGGCACGCTCACCTATAATGGCGAAAGCGCATCATTCTCAGGAATGACTGATCTTTCCGCTGGCGGTTTGATTGTTGGATCGGACATTAGCCATAGCAATGCCGTGCTTAGCGGCTCGTTTATCGTCGGAGATGGCGCTCTGATCGGCGGGCACGGCACCATCGGTTCGGGTGTTGGATCAACGGTCGCGGTTCTAACCGGAGGAACGCTTTCGGCTGGAAATTCGATTGGAACATTGACGATCAATGGCGATCTGACGCTTGAAAGCGGCTCGACTTATGCTGTCGAAATTGCGGGCGCTGGTGCGAGTGATCTCACGCGTGTTTCCGGCTCAACAACGATTTTGGGTGGAGCTGTCAGTGTAACCGCCCTTGATCCCGCAACGAGTTATCGAAACGGGCAAACCTATACGATCCTCACATCGGATGGCGGTATAAGCGGCACGTTTCAGGATACGGTTTCGAAGTCCGCCTTCATTACCGCAAACGAGACTTATGACCTCAACAGTGTGAAATTGACGATTGCTGTGAAAAATGGCGGTGGTACAGATCCTACGACCGATACGCCGCCCGCAATTTTCGAAACCGTTTCGCAGACAAAAAACGAAATAGCGACGGCAAGGGCGCTGGATACGCTCCAACAGTCGGGGCAGTCTCTTGAGCTTTACAACAAACTGTTGATGCTGGGCCCCGATGAGGCGCGCTCCGCCTTCAATCTTTTGTCAGGCGAGGCCTATGCTTCAACAAAAGCGGCGCTTATCGAAGGTAGTTCGCTCATTCGAGATGCAATGAACAGTCGTCTGCGCTCCATGGAGGGCTTTGAGCCATCGCTTTCTATGCCTATTCTGTCCTATGGCCCTGAGAAGAGCGTCAGTGTTGCGACACCCGGCGCATTCGCCGCGATAACCCCAACTCCCCCCGCTCAAGGTTATGATGCCTGGATTCAGGGCTATGGCAACTGGGCTTCAATCGATGGAAACGGTAACGCAGCCCGGCTCGACTACAATACTGGTGGCTTCGTAGCAGGCGTAGATGGCACTGTGTTCGATAATTGGCGCCTTGGATTATTAGCCGGCTATAGTAGAACAACGTTCAATGTCGATGGCCGCTCATCATCCGGGCAAAGTGATAATTATACGCTCGGAGCCTATGCCGGAAAATCCTGGAAACTGAATAATGGCAACGCTGTCGCCTTGCGGACCGGGCTTGCTTATACTTGGCACGAGATTGAGCTTGACCGATCGGCCTATTTCCCTGGTTTTTCAGATAGTCTGAACAGCGATTATCATGCCGGTACGTTTCAGGCATTTGGCGAACTTGCCTATCAGTGGGGCACGGAAGACGCACCGCTGGAAGCGTTTGCCAATCTGGCCTATGTCCATCTTCACACAGACGGCTTCAATGAAGCAGGACGGACAGCCGCCCGGCTTGCGGTCGACAGCGATACAATGGACACGGCTTTCACCACCATCGGCTTGCGTGCTTCGAGGCGTTTTATGATGGGTAATGTATCGGCAATTGCGCATGGGTCTATTGGTTGGCGTCATGCTTATGGCGATATCGACACAAGTTCCACAAACAGCTTCCTTGGTTCTTCCGCTTTCACTGTCTATGGCGCGCCTATTGCCAAGGACGCGGCTCTTATCGAAGCCGGTCTGAATTTCAATCTCTCTCCTCGCTCAACACTTGGCATTAATTACACGGGCCAGATCGGTTCCCATGCTTATCAGCAGGGCGTGAATGCCGTGTTCAGGGTGAGGTTTTGATACCAGTGGAGCGTGCGGTGGCAATGGTGTCGCGTAGTTCATCGACTTCGATGGGTTTATGCAGGAGGAGGGCCCCGCTGGCATTGACGTCTCTCAATCGTGCAGGAGACGTATCACCAGTGATGATGATGGCCGGCACCGGAGTACCTATAACGGCCGACAATGATCGAATGGCGTCGAGACCGGTAACGCCGTCACCCAGCCGATAGTCGGCAATGATCAAGTCCACCGGAGCGTCGCCAATCTCAAGGGCTGCCTTGTACGACGCCTGGGCCTCTGCGGCTGATCGCCCAAGGTAAAGTTGGTGTCCGTCGAGAGTGAGCAATCGCGCCATGGCATCGAGAACATCCTTCTCGTCATCAACGACCATAATGCCCAGCGCTGTTTCCACTGCGAGCGGCACATGCACGTCCGAGTTTGCAGGGCCCTTGTCACGCGTTTTGGGCACGGTGATCGAGAACATGGAGCCTGAGCCCGGCACAGAAACCAGTTTTAAAGGGTGGTTGAGAAGCATGGCTGCACGCCGAACGATGGCAAGCCCCAGTCCCAGACCTTGCGACCGGTCGCGCGCCGGATTTTGTAGCTGAACGAATTCCTCGAAAATCTTTGCCTGGTGATCGGTCGGAATGCCTGGGCCTGTATCGAAGACCTGAATTTCGACTGTATCGCCACGTCTGCGACAGCCAAGAAGAATGCGGCCATGCTTCGTGTATCTGAATGCATTGGACAAAAGATTGTTCAGGATGCGCTTGAGCATCATCGGATCACTGTCGACACAAAGATCGCTTTCAACGACATGCCATTGAAGATCGCGTTGCTCGGCCTCAAGCGCAAATTCGTCGTGCAGGTCGTGAAACAAGGCGGATAGGGCTACCGGCTCGTTGACTACCGTTACAATGCCCGCGTCCAGCTTCGAAATGTCGAGCAACTCGTTCAAAAGTCCGCTCAGATCGTTGACGACGGATTTCGCTTTAGCGGCCAGATCGCGCGCCTCGCCGGAAGCGACATTGCCGCGCTGTCCCAAAACGCCAAGCGTGGAAATGAGCAGGCTCAGCGCATGGATCGGTTGGCGAAGATCATGGCTTGCTGCCGCGAGAAAGCGTGTCTTGGCGCGGTCGGCGCGCTGCGCGCGGTCTGTTTCTTCCTGCAAGTCCACGACGAGATTTTCGTTTTCCAGTCGCAAGCGAATGGTCTCGTGCAGCATGCGATAGGTGATCCGGCAATAATAGAGATTGATGGCGACCAGCGCGGTCAGCAGAAACAGAAAGGCGCTGGAAATCTCGCTTTCGGTCGTGATGCAGCGCACTGCTATCGGAATAACGGTCGCAATGATTGAACCGACCAGCGCTGGTGGAAATGCCGAGAGTGAGGGGACTGTGCCGCAGACAAGGCCGGTTAACACGATCACGGTGAAGGACAGAACGATTGGCGCTTCAGGCAGAAACCCTGCCCAACCTAGCCCGCCCCATAAAAGGCCGGATATCCATGAAAAGCTCGCGGCAAGCCAGGCCCACCGTTCTATTGACTGCGGATCCCTTTGTCGGCTGAAGAACTGCCTGGATGCGAAGACACGTATGGCCGTCAGCGAGTAAAGCGCAACGAGCCATCCGGTGATCCAGCTCGTGGGAACGGCGTTCTTCAGAACATAGATCGCACCAAGAGAAATAACGACATTCGAGATAATGACGCCGTAGGAATTGCGGTAGAGAAGTTCAGTGAGCGCCTGACGTATCCTGTCTTCCTGCATCAGACTACCCCCCGATATGTTGCCCCGTGTGGTGCATTGTCCACTGTTGCACATTGATATACTTAAATGATTTATCGATCAGTAACTTGATGCCAATAAGTTGTGATTAGAACGATTTGCGTTAGCACACGCCAATGTAAGGTAAACAACAGCCGGATGACCCGTCCCCTGACTGCCATTCTTGCCGATGACCACGCTATCGTGCGTCAGGGGCTGAAGCTTCTTATCTCATTGATGGACAATGTGTCCGTCGTTGCGGAAGCGGGGGATGGAGCGACCGTCATGGAGCATGTGCGTAATGCCCGGGCGGATTTGCTTGTTCTCGATCTTGGTATGCCGGGTGTTGCGGGCATCCAATTCATCTCGGATATAAGAACTGTCGCACCTAGGCTGAAAATTCTGGTTCTAACCGCGAATATTGAGCCCAGAACTATTCGCGCCACTATGGAAGCGGGTGCCAGCGCTTATTTGACCAAGGATGGCGACCCGGAAGAAATCGGTGCGGCCATTGAAGCCGTCAGAAATGGTGAGACCTATCTGGCGCAGTCCATCCGGTTTGCCGTCACGGGGTCTTCGCGGAACAGCGGCTTTCCACCGCCGTCGGATATCCTGTCTCCAATTCCGTTGACGCGCCGCGAACGCCAAATTCTGGCGCTGATCGCGCAGGGTTTGACAGCAAGAGATGTTGCCACACGACTGGGGATCAGCCCTTTAACTGCACGCAAGCACCGCGAAAACCTGATGCGGAAGCTCAATCTCCACAGCTCAGCCGAGTTGACGGCTTATGCAGTTCGTCTGGGCTTACCCACTGTGTGAGCAGACACACCGATCAAACCATCCCGCGTTGCTCGACGCGGCTCCCCGAAAGGTCCTTCCGTATGTAAAAGCCATTTGGGATGGCCTCTTGCACCAACGGAACATGCGAAATCAACCCGACCGCACGGTTTTGGCTGACCAGCGTATTAAGCGCTTGCAGGACCTGATCGAGTGTGCCGGCACCGTTCTCGGTGTCGAGGCTGCCAAAGCCTTCATCGATGAAGATGGTATCGAGCCGGACTTTGCCATTTGCGCTTTCAACGACATCGGCTAGGCCGAGTGCCAGTGCAAGAGCGGCAATAAAGCTTTCGCCACCGGAAAGCGTGGCTGTGGGACGAGGTTTTCCGGTGAAAGTGTCGTGCACTTGAATGCCGAGACCTCGCCGACCGCGCCCGGAACCTTCAAGAGCGCGTTCAAGCGTATAGCGTCCGCCGGACATCGGGTTGAGGTGTTGATTGGCGGCGATCAGCACCTGATCGAACATGGCACCAATTGCAAAAGTTTCGAGATCGAGATTCTGTGAGTTTTTGGAATCGAAGAGTGCTGCCAGCTCGCGCAATGGTCCGCTCTCGGCTTCCGCTTTTTCCAGCCGGTTGATCGTATCAGCGAGTTCAGCCAGCAACTTGTTCAATTGATCACGGCGCGCTGCCGCAGTTGCAAGATCCGTCTGCGCTTTTTGAAGTGTCACATCCGCGTCCTGCAACGCCATTTCGAATGGCGGCAGGGCAGGGCGCTCGAGAGTTGCAACTGCCGCCGTGGCTTTTCGTGCTGTGTCTTCGGCAACGAACAAGTTGCGGCGGTAATTTTCGACGATCTCCCGGTCCTGATCAATCGTGGCAAAAGCGGGCTTGAGCGCGAGGTATTCTTCATGGGTCAGCGTTGCAGCTTCCAAGCGTGAAGCGAATTCGTCTTGCGCACGGCTCCGCCGAAGACGCTGTTCGTCCATCCGCTTTTGAGCGCTTTCCTGTTCCTTCATGGAAGATAACGCGGTTTCGCGAGCTGTCGTTGCAGTTTCGCGAGCTGTCTTTCGTGCATCTTCGCGTCTTGTGAGAACATCAGCACGACTTGCGATAAGCTCGGCAAGACGGGCAGCCTCGCGATGTTCTTCCGGGATATCGGACAACATCTCTTCAAGGCGCACTTGCGCACTTGCCAGTTCCGTTTCCGCCGTCTGAAGAGCAGTCCGATGTTGATCGCGGATTTGTTCAGCTGCCACTTTTCGCGTTTCTGTCTCTTCAAATTGCCCTTCGGCAAGAGCGATGTCCAGAATGGGGCCGAGCGCTTCGATATCCTGTTTAACCTTGGCGAATGCTGCGCGGAGTTCTGCCAAAGGGCGCTCGGCAGGGTTCAACTCTGACACGCGGTTCTGGCGTTCAACAAGAATACTTTGCGCCGATACGAGATTTGCATGCGTATCGCGCTCGGTGGATTGCCGCTGTTCCCAAAGTTCCTTCGTCTGGCGAAAAGCAGCATAAAGCCCTGCGTGATGTGGGTTGCCAGTTGCCGGCATTGGATGATCATTGGCGCCACAAACCGGGCAAGGCTCGCCGGGAACGAGTTTGCTCGCCAGATGCAACGCCTGTGCGCTGGAAAGCTGCCGCTCCGCTTCGATAAAAGCGTTTTTCGCTTCGCCTGCGGCGTTAAGCTCTCCACGATGACGTGCTGATAACGTCTCGACATTCGCCTTGGAGGATGCGGCGTCAGCCTGCGCCTTCTCGACAGCCTCGGCATGTGTAATCGCATGCTCGAGTTGACTGCGCTTTACGAGCAGTTCCTGCCGCTTGCTCGCAGCCAAACGCGCTGTTTTCAAACTATCTTGCTGCGTTTGCTTGCGAGTAAGGAGAGCGGCAATTGCCTCAAGGCCCTTTTGCAGAGCCGCATGGTGCTTCCGGCGTTCATCAGTTGCCTGTGCAACGTCTTGCGATATGGCGATGGAGCGCTCAAGTGTTTTCTGGTGACGCTGCATTGCTTCGATACCGCGTCGCAACTGCTCGATCTCGCTGGCCTTGGCTTCCTCAGCTTCATGTGCGGTTCGGGCAAGTGTTTCAGCTGCGGTTGCAGCGGCAAGTTTTTGAACCGATACACCAAGGGCAGTTTCTGCTGCAGCCAGTTCTGCGGTTGTTTCCAATACATGCCGCTCGACGTCGAGCAACAGGCGAGCACGTTCGGCGGATTGCAGCTTCTTCGCAATTGCATCAATATCGGAAGCCTGTTGCTGCAGAGTATTTACATCGTTAGAGGCCTTGATGGCCGTCTCAAACAGACGATCCAGTGCTTTCGCGGTCTCAAGTTCGGTATGCGCTTTCTTCTGCGCCTCTCGTTGAATGGCTTCGACTGCCGCCAGATCGGTGCAGGACGTGTTGCTTTCTTCAATGCCCGACTTGAGAGCGTCGAGGCTTTCAAAACCTTCTGCATTCAGCCGACGCGTAAATACTTCCCGTTCGGTGCGAAACTGTCGCTCGACTGCTTCAGCATCGGCTTTCATCCGCGCGGCCAGGCGCCGATAAAGGGAAACATCGAACAGATCGCGCAAGATGCCAAGACGCGCCTTGGTATCGGCAGCGAGAAAAGCTTCAAACCGTCCCTGCGGCAGAAGCACAATCTGGCGAAACTGGTCGGCGCCATAGCCGAGCAGATCCTCGATGGCCTTTCCAACCGGGCCGACTTTCTTTTCTTCAATCACTTTGCCCGGACGCTCCGGTGTGATGTCATCGAGCGCCATGCCTGTTGCATCGAACAGCCAGGCTTCATGTGGATCTCTGGTTTCGCCATTCCCGCGCTGCTTTGGCCGGGACTGTTCTGGTCGGCGGCGCACGACATAGCGGCGATCTGCAATATCGAACACAAACTCGACTTCGGTCGGACGGTCTGCGTCAGCATTATCGGACCGCAGGCTCGGTGTTTCCTGCTCGGCCTTCGCGGCTTCACCGAACAGAGCGAAAGTCATGGCACTGAAAATTGTCGATTTGCCGGAACCGGTCTGGCCGTAAATACCGAAAAGACCAGCATCGACAGCCTCACGGAAATCGACGGTCTCTTGCTCGCTATATGGTCCGAAGGCCTGCATTATCAGTCGTACGGGTTTCATGCCGCATCCTCGGACTGATGAATATCGCTCAAAGCTGTTTCGACGACATCGCGTTCCGGTTCTGTGATTGGGTCAGCACGAACCTGTTCGACAAAGGCTGCGACCAAATCCATTGGTTTGATCGCCTGAAAGTCAGAGATCGAAAGGGATTTTTGCGCAGCGGCGCGCTCGTCACGCTGGTATGTCAGCTGACAGGCGTTTGGAAACACCTCGCGCAGTCGCTTCATGGCCTCGATAATCGGCGTATCGTCGGTCAGGACGGCCTTGATGAAATCTTCTGACCGGGTGTGAGCAAGAAGCTCCGCATGTCGTCCTTTCAAAACCCGGACTTGCCTGATGGGTTGAAACGGGATTTCCTCGATTATCACCGCACCATCAGCGTCGATCTCGACGAGATTCATAGATTTCACATGGTCCGCTTCATCGAAGCCAAAGGCGAGGGGGGCACCGGAATAGCGAATGTGATCGCCGCCCGCTGTTTGTGGACGATGCAAATGTCCCAGCGCTACATAAGAAGCGCCAGAAAAGACAGCCGGATTGACGGTTTCAATGCCGCCAACGCGGGCAAGCGGTCGTTCCGCGTCGCTTGGTTCTGCGCCCGCCACAAAAGCATGGGCCAGTATGATCCAGCGCGCGCCATCCGGAACATGTTTGCGTGCGGCGGCAACTTGCGCTTTCAACACATCTTCAGGCGTGGCCAGTGTTTCGTCGCCAAAGCACTCGCGTGCGGCATATTCATATGAAAATGGCAGGCCGGAAAAGACAACGGGTCCGTGATCGTCATGAAGCACAAACGGACGTTCATCGGCAGAGATCATTCCGCGGATGATGCCGCGTCTGGTGTCGGTAAGCACCGACATGGCTTCAATCCTGTCGCCGGAATCATGGTTCCCGGCAATCAGCAAAACGGCGGCATCTGTCTCCTCAGAAACGCGCCGCATGAACGCATTGAACTGGCGCACCGCTGTTGCCGGAGGTGCAGCGCGATCAAAAATGTCGCCCGCAATGATGAGCGCATTTGGCTGATGAATATGGATCGCCTCGACAATCTGATCGAGAGCCGCGCTGTGGTCCTCTTCCAGCGATATCCCGTTGAATTGTCGGCCCAGATGCAAATCAGCCGTGTGAAGAAATTTCATTCAAATCTCTTGTGATCATTCCAAATTTCACAGGCAACCCATGGAATGGACTGCTTCATTAATAGCAATTTCGGCTTTTAGCCAGCGATGGCACTCAACCGCCAGTGCATGCAGACATTGCGGCTTGACCAACGCCCCACGATAAATCCCCCTGTGTGATGGCCAGTGTGTGCTTGCCATCTGAAAAACGCGTTCCTTTATCTCCCACAGCGGCGAGTTCAATTGCCGGTTTGCCATTCACCGAAACAGAAGCGTGTTCGCCCATCAACCGCACCGCCAGTTTCGTGCCGTCTTTGCAGACGTAGTCGCTGACAGGATAGGCGTTCCCCGCGCCAATCGAAGCGCCCGATGCAGAACTGACGTAGCCGCCAAGTAGTAAAACGCTGGTCGCTGCGATCGACAGATTTTTCAGCATGGCGGTTCTCCAGATTGGGACCCTGCGGTTGGGGGAGTGATGAGCAGTTTTGATTGGTTCGGTGAAAATACCTCGTCTGAGCGGTATAGGTCAAATGCATGTGACTATTGTCCAGCATTCTAGAAATCTGCAATCGCCATTGTCGGTAAAAAGTCTATGCCGTAACAATAATTTCGGAAATTAAATAGAAATCGGGGCTGTTGAATGGTTACGATCTTTTCTCTTTCCGTCTACATGTCTTTCCTTGCCTTTGCCGCTCTGGGAGGGGCATTCTTTCTGTTCGGGCGCGCAATGCTGTATGTCTTTGCGCATTATGCAAAACGTGATCCGCTCTCCATACCGATAGGGGCTTTCATTGCCACTGTGGCGACAGCTTGGGCGCTTGCACTGGGATTTGTGGCTGCAGATATCTGGGCGATTACGTCAAAGGCAAATCAGGCGACGAGCGATGAGCGCTCAGCAATCGTTCGATTGGTCGGCATCGCAGATTCACCAGAGATCGGTGCCGTTCCACTGCGTGAAGCTTTGATGCGTTACCGAACAGCGGTTATTGACGACGAGTGGATCAAGAATATCAACCTGTCTCCAGCGTCCTCCGTTGAAAAATCGCTTCAGGCTATCCGTGACGTGATATTGAAAATGAGCAAGGAGAACATTCCAGCGCCAATCATTTCGCATCTTTTGAATGATCTTGATATTTTGCAAGACGCGAGAAGCATGCGGCTGTCGGTTGGTGCCACATCTGTCGATTCCTATAAATGGTATCTCGTTATTTCTCTGACGATCATGACAATCATCACCATTGCATCCACCCATTCGGATAGAATTCGCGCGGGACGTGTTGCGCTTCTCATATATGCACTGAGCGCTACCTTGTGCTTATGGATACTGGCAATTCATGCCAATCCCTATCAGGGTCCAGCCAGGTTGGAACCGACCGTCTTGCTGACCTCACTTTGATTGGATTCTTAGGATGTCTCGTGTTCGAGATGGATGGACTGTGTGTCGTGTCTCAAAGCTCGAACATAAATGGCAGCGCTATTTAATGCGCTGCCATTTCTAAGTGATCCTGGAGATAGATCTAGCTAGTTCAGTCTTTGGCCAAATGGTCTTCCCGAACAAACTCGCCAATGGCTTGATATGTTGCTTTGGCTTCCTGCGGCACCAGATTCTCTAGCATGAGATAGGCATGCACCACGTCTGGAAAGTGCACATGCTTTACGGGAATGCCAGAGGCTTTCAACCGGGCCACAAAAGCAAAATCCTCATCGCGCAGCGGGTCAAGGCCACCACTGAACAACAGCACTGGCGGCCACGCTTTTGTAACCGGCATGTTAAGTGGGGAATGCGCCAGACGGTCTTCATTATGCTGGAAATATTGATCGAAGTACCATCGCACCTTTGTCTCATCCAGTAGTTTCCCTGTTCCGTTCTCCTTCACTGACGGCCAGCTCAATGTGTAATCGAGGCTCGGATAAATAAGGACCAGACGATTGATAAGGTCGGGCTGGGAGGTTTGCATCTCCGCAGTCAAGGTTGCGCTAAACGCTCCTCCTCCGCTGTCGCCGACCAGTGTGAGTTGATGCTGATAGGGGATGTTCTGTTGATCCAGCAGATGGTAGGCCTGCAACAGAACGGCGCGTGCATCGTCCAACCCAGCCGGAAATGGGTTTTCCGGGGCACGGCGATAATCAACGGCGATTACAGTGTTGCCGGTGCTTACGGCCAGGTGACGAGCCACAGGATCATACACATTGACCGATCCGCTAAGATGGCCGCCGCCGTGAATAAAGAACAAAACACCAGGTGCCTTACCATCGCGCTGCCCGGCTGCGGTTGATGGCGGTTTGCTGGCTTTGCTTTGGTAAATACGCACCGGAATTCGTCGTACGTCTGCGTCGACATCGACATTAACGACTGCCAGATCTTCAGACGGAGGCGTAGTGTACTGATGTGTCAATTGCGCTAGCCCCTCGCGGGTGCTGAGGGTATCAAAATGAGACACAGGCTTGGTTGTATGCTCAGCCAAAAAAGCGGCTAGTGCAGGCGGTGGAGCCGCGGTTAGGGAACCGTGCTCTTGTTGCCATTGCTTCGCATATTGCTGTTGATCCGTTTGTATCGTGGCGGCATGCGCGGCACCGGACAACAGGCAGGCCGTCAAGGCGACGGAAACCGGTATGCTGCATCCCGTGTATTGGGCTAAAGGGGAAAAATATCGATTTCTCTTAATAGCTTTTTTCATCAATTTTACTCGGGTGATTACCATGATGAGAAACGGTTTGGTGAACGCTTCGGGTCAGTTTTCTCAGGCAGTGATCGTTATTCCATCATCCAGCCATGGCTCACGAGCAGGGATTGCCCTGTAAGTGCACTGGTTTCGAAGTCACCCAGAAAAACCGCGACATCTGCGATGTCTTGCTCTGTCGTAAACTCGCCATCAACGGTTTCGGACAACATCATCTTGATGACCTCATCTTCCGAGATACCCAATTCGGCAGCTTGCTGCGGGATTTGCTTGTCGACGAGTGGAGTACGGACGTAACCCGGGCAAATCATGTTGGCCCTTACACCCCGCGCTGCGCCTTCTTTGGCCACAACACGACATAATCCGAGAAGTCCGTGTTTTGCCGTTACATAGCGCGCCTTCAACCTGGAGGCTGTTTTGGCGTGCGCAGACTCCATATAAATGTTGCTACCCTGTTTCTGGGCATACATATGCTTAAGGCAGGCGCGGGTGGTTAAAAATGCGCCATCCAGATGGACGGCCAACATCTTTTTCCATTCAGCCAGTGTGAATTCTTCTACGGGTCGAACGATCTGTATTCCCGCATTGCTAATAAGAATATCAATCGTACCGAAATGGGCAGCTGCGTCTTTTACACCGGTATCGACTTGTCCTTCATCCGACACGTCCATGATAGTGCCAAAAGCCTCTCCTCCGAGAGCTTCTATGTCTTCCGCGGTCTTGGCGACAGCGTCCGACGACAGGTCGGAAACGATAACTTTCGCTCCTTCCTCGGCGTATCGCAATGCAATGCTTCTGCCCAAGCCGCCACCGGAGCCGGTGATGAGTGCAACTTTGTTTTTCAAAGACATGTTTACTATTCCTTTGAGCGCGTGATCCGAGCGAGGATGTTGGATAACGCCAACTGCGCAGTACAACTTGGTTGATGCCAGTCATCCAGCATCAGGCGAGGTAGTCATGAACCACGCGCCCGTGCATCAGGGTCAGGTCGGCGATGTAATGACTTGCGGATAATACTTCTCGTACTGGTAGCTTTGCGACTGGTGCCAGTGCGTGTGGATGCAGTTCCAATGCGCCGGGTCCAGACCAGGCCCCCTGCAGACGAATATCGCCCATGTGATACTGAACCAGTTCGCAAATCCGCAGACTACCGTCCACATGCGGAATGATTTTCAGCAGAAAGCCGGGACGCTTCATATCGTCGAGCAGTTTCGCCTGTTCCATATCTTGATATTTGTAACCCATGGTGCCAGTGGCAATACGCACTGGACCGTAATCCAGGGTGCCGATCAACGTATCCTGAACGACCTCCAGACGAGGCTGTGCAAATT
Organism: Brucella sp. 22210; assembly: GCF_052045675.1. Lineage (NCBI taxonomy): Bacteria > Pseudomonadati > Pseudomonadota > Alphaproteobacteria > Hyphomicrobiales > Brucellaceae > Brucella > Brucella sp. 22210. Next base: position 18,646 of record NZ_JBQEPD010000030.1, on the reverse strand, counting down.
TCTTGGGGAAGCCCCAGATCTCACGGCCACCCGCAATTGGTGCGTGGTCGTCCAAATACATGGCGTGGGTGTAGCTGCCTTTGACACCATGAAGGCTGACCGGAATAACCTGGCCGCTCTCAGTGTAGCTACCAAATCCAGCGGAATCGGGCATGCGAATAAATTCGTAATGTACAATGGGTTCATGAACCTCCAACGGCTCAGGGACCACGGCCCGGAGAGCATCCATGTCCGTTCGGTAGGTTAAGACTAAAAATTCCCGATTGCAGAAGCGAAACGGGCCCCGACCGAAGGACGGGCTGGTCAGCGGCATGGCATAAGCCTGCTGGCGTATTCTATCAATGTCCATATTAGTCCTGATTATATAAGGTGGAATTCAATAATATTTGCGTATAAATTCTCGGTAAATTATCACCATTTAATAAATGATATATTTAACAATTTATACGCCGAAAAATGCGACAGAAAAATCACGAGTTTGTGCTTATTTTAATTTTAATGGAACGTAATCAATTAAATTATGATATAATATACTATCGACCTATGATGGCATTTATTGATTTATATTTTACTTGTAAACGACTATAGTCGCCTTCACAGCTGCGGCTGCGCGGTTTTCAACGCCTAGTTTCACATAGATTTGCTCAAGGTGCTTGTTCACGGTGCGAGCGCTGAGGTCGAGAATCGTGCCGATGTCGCGATTTGTTTTTCCGCGTGCGACCCAAAGCAAGACATCACTTTCTCGTGCCGTCAGGCCGAAATGGCGGCGCAACATATCCTGTTCGCCGGTTTCGCTGATCGCGGTCAAGCGGAATAGAAACTCATTCGGCCCTGTAGAACCGAGATGAGTCAGTTGCAGCGAAATCTGGCCGTTGGCTGCGATGACTTCAGGCACATCGTCGGCAATTTCGCGTCGGTTTCGCGCTTGAAGTCGCTCTGCGCATTTCTGCTGCAAAAGCACCTGACCGTTCCCGTTGTCGCTGACACTGTCCATCAGGCGCACGGCTTGTGGGGTGGACCATAAGATCGTTCCGTCACGATCGACCGCGAAAAGATGCCGGCCACTGGCATCAAGCGCCACACGTGCGCTTTGCACAGAGCGTGCATTGGTCAGATGGACTTTTATGCGCGCGCGCAATTCATCGATATTGATCGGCTTGGTCAGATAATCGACCCCACCGGCTTCAAGCGCGTGAACGATATGTTCGGTTTCGGTTAGGCCGGTCATGAAGACGATCGGGACTTGCGAGATGGCCGGATTTGCCTTGAGCTGGCGGCAGGTTTCGAAGCCGTCCATTCCCGGCATGACTGCGTCCATCAGGATCATGTCCGGTGTGATACGTTCCGCAATGCCAAGCGCAGCTGCACCTGATGTCGCGATCAAAACGGAATATCCGGCCTGTTCGAGCGCTTCGGTCAGGAAGCCAAGCGTTTGGGGCGAGTCGTCAACAATGAGAACGGTATCGCGTACGGTCATGGCTGGTCGTCCAGTTTCTGTTCGAGATTGCGCAGAAACATATCGTAGCCTGACATGTTGAAAGCGCGAATATAATCCCTTGCATTTTCGACAAAGGGGACAAGGTTTTCGTCTTGCGCAAGAAGTGTGAGTTTGGCTTCAACCCCCCGCACATAACCAATTTCACCGAGACGAATAAGATCGTGCAAATCGGAAAGGGCAGGACTGTCGATAACAGCGGGTCGAACGGCGGCTTTGTTTTCCACACCCTGTTCGTAGATCCATTCGAAGCCGAGATGCACGGCAAGCTTGGCGTGGATTTGTCTTATATCGAATGGTTTGGTCAGTGTGTCGTTATGGGCATTGTCGGGCAAGGTATCGGGCCGGGTTCCGTCGCCGATGTTTGCTGAGAGCATGATGATCGGCGCCACTTCGCCTCTCTCACGCAGGCGCGCCACCAGTTCCCATCCATTCATCTCCGGCATGCGGATATCGATGAAATAGAGGTCGGGGCGAATGCCTTCGATCAAGGTCAGACATTCCGGTCCACTCTTCGCCGTCAAGACGATGAAATCGAGCGGCGACAGGATTTCGCGCATCATGGCGCAGTGATCGTCATTGTCGTCAACGACGATGAGGGTGCGGCGCGGCCCGGTATAGTTCTGGATCTTGCGCGTCGGTGCAGCCAGATTGACCGGGCGGTCGATGGCGCCCAGCATCAGGCGAACCTGAAATGTCGAGCCCTTGCCGTAAGTGCTTGTAACGGACAGTTCGCCACCCAGCGTATTGGTCAAAAGCTTGGTGATCGTCAGTCCGAGACCGAGGCCGGGCAGATGGCGGGTGTGATCGGCCTCGCCCCGCTGAAAGGGTTCAAAGACGCGCTCCAGATCCTTGTCCGCAATGCCGCGCCCGGTATCCATGATCCTGAACGTGGCCACCTGATTGCGATAGGCGACATCGAGCGCGACTTCACCTTTCTCGGTAAATTTGATCGCATTGGTCAGAAGATTGACCAGTATCTGGCGAAGGCGCTTTTCGTCAGTGCGTACATATTGCGGCAGCGTTTCTATCTTGCTGTAGCGGAATGTTATGCCCTTGGCTTCGGCTTGCGGCTTCAGCATGTCGATGATCTGGTCGAGAAAATCATGCAGGTTGATTTCGTTGGAATAGACCTGCAAATGCCCGGTTTCGATCTTGGAAATATCGAGAAGCCCGTCAATCAGTCCCGACAGATGGTCGGCGCTACGGCGGATAAGCTTGATCGAAGGTTGCCGGGCTGCCGGAATGGTTTCGTCGCGTTCCAGTATCTGCGCATAGCCTAGAACAGCGTTGAGCGGGGTGCGGAGTTCATGGCTGAGGCCAACGACGTAGCGGCTTTTCGCTCTGTTGGCGGCTTCTGCATTATCCTTTGCCTGTTGCAGGGCGGCGTCGGTCTTTTTATGCGCGGAAATTTCCTTCAACAGAAGGGCAGTTTGTCGGGAGGATTCCTCTTCGGCGACGATGCGGCTGTCATGGGCCAGCACGTAAAACCAGCAGACGATCACCGCGATCAGCGCCAGAACGAAGAACACGATCAGGATCGTGCGGTTCACGACTTGCGCGGTTTCCGGATATGCAGCTCCGGCGTGATAGGCCACCAGCGCGAGGATAGTGCCGAGAAACGCGACCGAAACAGCAACGGTAACCGCATAGCGCCCGAGCCGGGTGGAGAGTTTTTCGATGACTGCGGCGGGCAGCAGCGCATGGGCGACTTCGGCGCTTTGCGCGCGCAGATGCGCTTTGGGTTTGCAGAGATCGTGGCAGCGGCTGTCGAGCGAACAACACAATGAGCAGATCGGAGCGGCATAGGCCGGGCACCAGGCCATGTCTTCCGGCTCGAAATCATGTTCGCAAACCGAGCAGGTGATGGCGAGCTTGTTCTGCCAGGATTGGCGCGGCTTGCGGGCGAGGTAATATTTGCCGCCCGTTTTCCAGGCGATCAGCGGAGAGACGATAAAGGCGACCAGCAGCGCAATATAGGGTGCGAGCGCGGAAGCCATGGCGCCGAACGCACCGAAATGGGCTGCGAGGGCTGTGATGGAGGCAATGGCCATTGTGCCGGTGCCAACCGGATTGATGTCGTAGAGATGGGCGCGTTTGAACTCGATGCCGGGTGGCGAGAGACCGAGGCGCTTATTGACAAAAAGATCGACGGAAATCGTGCAGAGCCAGGCCATGGCAATGATGGAGAAGACACCGAGCGTTTGTTCCAGCACCTTGTAAATGCCGAGTTGCATCAAAAGCAGGCCAATGCTGACATTGAAGATCAGCCAGACCACGCGGCCCGGATGACTGTGAGTCAGGCGGGAGAAGAAGTTCGACCAGGCCAGAGACCCGGCATAGGCGTTCATCACATTGATCTTCAACTGTGAGACCACAACGAAGGCGACGGTGAGCAGCAGCGCAGCCATATGCGATGGGATCATATAGCCGAAAGCCGTCAGATACATATGCGCCGGATCGGCAGCCACATCGGCGGGAATGCCAGCGCTTAGCGTCAGCACCACCAGGAACGAACCGGCAAGCAATTTTGGCGCACCCAGCACGACCCAGCCCGGTCCGGCAAGAAACACGGCAATCTTGTGCCGCCATTTGCGCTGGCCCTCTGGCGGCAGAAAGCGCAGGAAATCGACCTGCTCGCCGATCTGCGCCATCAGTGCCAGAATGACCGCTGAGGCGGCGCCGAATTGTGCCAGTACAAAGGGCGCGCTGTCTCCGCCGGTAAACCCTGTGCGAATGCCGGAGAAGGTCAGCCAGAGATCGAATTTTCCCCAATCGACCAGCGCGATGAAAATGAAGGGAAGAATATTGAGCGCAATCCAGAAGGGTTGGGTGGCGATCTGGAAACGGCTGATCATCCGCACGCCATAGGTGACGAGCGGTATCACCACCACAGCGCTGATCACATAGCCGATCCACATCGGAATGCCAAAGGCCAGTTCCAGCGCGCCTGACATGATCGAGGCTTCGATTGCGAACAGGATGAACGTGAATGTCGCGTAGATAAGCGATGTGACGGTCGAACCGATATAGCCGAAGCTTGCACCACGGGTTAGCAGATCGATGTCGACGCCATGGCGGATAGCATAGCGGCTGATGGGCAGACCGACCGCCAGCATGACAAGACTAGCGACAATGATGGCGGCTATGGCGTTGCTGGTGCCGTAGGACAGGGTGATAGCACCGCCGATTGCCTCAAGTGCGAGGAAGGAAATCGCGCCGATAGCTGTGTGGGCAATGCGATTGGATGAAAAGCGGCGCGCGCTTTTTGCTGTGAAGCGCAGCGCGTAATCTTCCAGCGTTTCGTCCGCGACCCAGCGGTTATATTCCCTTCTGACCGGGATGATGCGTTGCCGCGCTGCCATGCCGCTCCATTTCCCCTCCGGCGCCTTATCGGCCGTTTCAAAGAGAGATAGCAGGTTAAGTCAATAATGCATCGGCCCGAAAGCCGGTATCGGTTTTTGGGAAGCTCGATGCATGAAGCCAATAAATTAGAACGAACTTCACGCACATCTCCGGGTACCTGAATTTCGTTCTAATGCATATTTCCCCCCGGTAACTACGTCATTTAACGTATAAGGAAACGGCGTCCTCTCCCCAATAGTTGGCAATAACCCGGAGAACCGGGAGAACCAACAGAGAGGGACACGCAATGACATTCCGGTCGCAGATGCTTGCCGCACTTTTTGCAAGCGCGCTCACCATCCCCAGCCTTTCCGGCGCGCTCGCCGCGGAAGACACGATCAAGGTTGGCATTCTTCATTCGCTTTCCGGCACGATGGCTATCTCGGAAACGACGCTCAAGGATGCCATGCTGATGCTCATCGAAGAGCAGAACAAAAAGGGTGGCCTTCTTGGCAAGAAGCTTGAGGCTGTCGTTGTCGATCCGGCTTCGGACTGGCCGTTGTTCGCGGAAAAGGCCCGCCAGCTGATTTCGCAGGACAAGGTTGCGGCCGTTTTCGGTTGCTGGACGTCGGTGTCGCGCAAATCGGTTCTGCCGGTTTTCAAGGAACTCGACAATATCCTGTTCTATCCGGTTCAGTATGAGGGCGAGGAATCCGAGCGCAACGTGTTCTATACGGGTGCTGCGCCAAACCAGCAAGCAATCCCCGCTGTCGATTATCTGATGGAGAACGAGGGTGTTGAGCGCTGGGTTCTGGAAGGCACCGACTACGTTTATCCGCGCACGACCAACAAGATTCTTGAAGCCTATCTCGTCTCCAAGGGAGTAAAGCCGGAAGATATCCGCGTCAACTATACGCCGTTCGGTTTCTCCGACTGGCAGACGGAAGTGGCCGCGATCAAGAGCTTCGGTGCGGCGGGCAAGAAGACCGCTGTGGTTTCGACCGTCAATGGCGATGCCAATGTGCCCTTCTATAAGGAACTCGCAAATCAGGGTGTGAAGGCTGAGGATATTCCCGTCGTCGCCTTCTCGGTTGGCGAAGAGGAACTGGCCGGTATCGATACCGCACCGCTGGTTGGCCATCTCGCGGCATGGAACTACTTCCAGTCCGTGGACAACCCAACCAATGCGAAATTCATCGAAACCTGGCACGCCTTCACCAAGGATGACAAGCGCGTCACCAACGATCCGATGGAAGCGTCTTTCATTGGTTTCAACATGTGGCTGAAAGCCGTTGAAAAGGCTGGCACGACCGATCAGGATGCGGTCATCGATGCGCTGGTCGGTGTGTCTGTACCGAACCTCTCGGGCGGCTATTCGACCATGATGCCGAACCACCACATCACCAAGCCGGTGCTGATCGGAGAAATCCAGTCGAACGGTCAGTTTGAAATCGTCAGCCAGACGCCGGGTCTGATTGTCGGCGATGAATGGTCCGATTATCTGCCGGATTCCAAGAATCTGATCTCCGATTGGCGCAAGCCGATGTCCTGCGGCAATTTCAATGTCGCAACGGGCAAGTGCGGCGGTCAGGGCGGCTCCTGATAGACGGGGGATGCAGAGGGCAGGTGAGAACGGCGCCTGCCCCTTGCAGTTCAAAGATCCGAACGGGTCGCAATTAAGAATGCTTTTATATTCAAGGAAGTCAGCCATGGAGCGCCGGATACGAGCCGTCCTGCTCGTCTTGTCTGTCCTGTTTGCTGCGATCGCGACGACAGCCCGAGCGGATGAATTTCAAGGGCTTGTCGATGCTTTGGGCAAGGCGAGTTTTGCCCAGATGCAGGACCGGATTTCTGCTCTCGCAAGCACGGGCGACACGCGCGTCGTGCCTGTATTGAACGCGCTTGGCGATGGCGATCTTTATGCGCGCAAATCCGACGGCAAGGTTTTCATCACCAACGCCACGGGTGCGAACTTGCAGCTCATTGACCCTGTTAGCGGTGAGACGGCAGGTGATGCGCCCAAAGGCGCGATGGAAAAGGTCAAGGTGAACAACTCGGTACGCCGCGCGGTTCGAACGGCTCTTGGTGGGCTGACGTTGATGAGTCCCAATCGGGCGGAACGGCTTAAGGCTGCTGAAATTGTCGCAGGAAGCCCTGATGCGGAAGCATTGGACGCAATCGAGGCAGCGCTTGGCAAGGAACAGGATGGGACAATCCATGCAGTGCTGGAGAAGGCGCAGGCTGCGGCACTTCTGGCATCCGACCGCCCACTCGACGACAAGCTCAAGGCGGCGCAGTTCCTGAAGGATAATGGCGACCGTTCCACTCTGTCTGTCCTGAATGCAGCTCGTGCCAATGCACAGCCTGAACTCGCCGAGGTGCTCGATGGCGCTATCGCCCATATCGAGCAAAGGCAGGCTTTCTGGGACGCTGGACAGAATGTCTGGTATGGTCTTTCGCTCGGTTCCGTCCTGTTGCTCGCGGCCATTGGCCTTGCCATAACCTTCGGCGTTATGGGCATCATCAACATGGCGCATGGCGAAATGGTCATGCTGGGCGCCTATGTCACTTTCATGGTGCAGGAGGTGATCCGGACCAATTATCCGGGGCTGTTCGACTGGTCCCTTGCCATCGCCCTGCCACTGGCTTTCCTCTTCACGGCGCTGGTCGGTCTGGTGATCGAACGTGGCGTCATCCGGTTTCTCTATGGTCGTCCGCTTGAAACACTGCTGGCGACCTGGGGCATTTCCCTGATCCTGCAACAGGCCGTGCGAACGGTGTTTGGACCAACCAATCGCGAGGTTGGCAATCCAACATGGATGTCGGGCGCTTTCGAGCTGGGTGGCATGACCATCACCTGGAATCGCCTGTGGATCATCGTGTTCTCGCTTGCCGTCTTCTTCGCGCTTCTTGCGGTGTTGAAACGGTCCAACTTCGGTCTGCAAATGCGTGCAGTCACCCAGAACCGGCGCATGGCTTCGTCCATGGGCATCCGCACCCCCTATGTCGATGCTTTCACCTTTGCGCTTGGTTCTGGTATTGCAGGCATGGCAGGTGTCGCACTGTCGCAGATCGACAATGTGTCGCCCAATCTCGGGCAAGGTTACATCATCGACAGTTTCATGGTGGTGGTGTTCGGTGGTGTCGGCAATCTTTGGGGCACGCTGGTCGGCGCCTTCTCGCTCGGCATTCTGAACAAGTTCCTTGAACCTTATGCCGGAGCGGTACTCGGCAAGATACTGGTGCTGGTGCTCATCATTCTCTTCATTCAAAAGCGCCCGCGCGGCTTGTTCGCTCTCAAGGGCAGGGCGGTGGAAGCATGATCACGGCATTTCTGTTCCGAACGCTCGACCGTGGTGTCTTTATCGCCGCTGCAATCCTGATTGCCGCCGCCCTCACTGTTCCGGCACTCAACCTGCTGACGGCAACGGATCATCCATTGCATGTGCCGACCTATATGGTGTCGCTGCTCGGCAAGTATCTGACCTATGCCATGCTGGCATTGGCGCTCGATCTGGTCTGGGGTTTCTGTGGTATTCTTTCTCTGGGTCACGCCGCGTTCTTCGCGCTCGGCGGTTATGCCGTGGGCATGTATCTGGTGCGCCAGATCGGCGCGCGCGGCGTCTATGGAAATCCGGAGCTGCCCGATTTTATGGTGTTCCTCAACTGGAAGGAATTGCCATGGTACTGGTTCGGCTTCGATCACTTCTGGTTTGCATTCCTGATGGTGCTGCTGGTGCCGGGTTCGTTGGCCTTCATCTTCGGCTGGTTCGCTTTCCGCTCCCGCGTGACCGGTGTCTATCTGTCGATCATCACGCAAGCGATGACCTATGCGTTGATGTTGGCTTTCTTCCGCAACGAAATGGGGTTCGGCGGTAATAACGGCCTGACCGATTTCAAGGATATTCTGGGCTTCAACATTCAGGCGGACGGCACGCGCGCCGCGCTTTTCGCTGCTTCGGCAGTCGTGCTGGCTATTGCGCTGATTTTCAGTTCCGCGGTGGTCAGATCGAAGTTCGGCAAGGTTTTGGTCAGCGTGCGTGACGCTGAAAGCCGTACGCGATTTCTAGGTTACAGACCTGAAAACTACAAGCTATTCATCTTTACCGTTTCGGCGATGATGGCTGCTGTCGCGGGTGCACTTTATGTGCCGCAGGTCGGCATCATCAATCCGGGAGAATTCGCCCCGGCCAATTCCATCGAAGTCGTCATCTGGACTGCCGTGGGTGGTCGGGCGACGCTCATAGGGCCGGTGATTGGCGCTGTGCTGGTCAATTTCGGCAAAAGCATCTTCACGACCGCTTTTCCGGAAATGTGGCTGTTTGTATTGGGCGCACTGTTCGTCGCCGTTACGCTTTTCTTGCCAAAAGGCATTGTCGGCACGTTCCGCGCACTTATGGCGTCACGCAAACCCGCAGCGGCGGCATCGGGAGACGAGACCAAACTGCAAGCAACGGCTGCGGAGTGAGGGGCATCATGAGCGAGACCACCAACAGTCTGCTTTATCTTAATGGCGTGTCGGTTTCCTTCGATGGGTTCAAAGCACTGAACTCACTGTCCTTCGTCATTGAGCCGGGCGAGTTGCGGGCCATTATTGGCCCGAACGGCGCCGGCAAGACGACGATGATGGACATCATCACCGGCAAGACGAAGCCGGATGAAGGCGAAGTTTTCTTTGAAGGCGATATCGATCTCACGAGGAAGGACGAGGCCGACATTGCCCAGATTGGCATTGGCCGCAAATTCCAGAAGCCGACGGTATTCGAGAGCCATACGGTCTGGGACAATATCGAGCTTGCGCTGGATCGCAAGCGTGGGGTTTTTGCAACGCTTCTTTATCGCCAGGACAAAGCCGATCGCGACCGCATTGAAGAAATATTGAAGACGGTGCGCCTGTGGGCGCGGCGCGATGACCTCGCCGCCAATCTCTCGCATGGCCAGAAACAGTGGCTGGAAATTGGCATGTTGCTGGCGCAGGAGCCCAAGCTTTTGCTGGTTGACGAACCGGTGGCAGGCATGACGGACGCCGAGACCGCTGAAACGGCCCTCCTGCTCAAGGAGATCGCCAAGACGCGTTCGGTTGTGGTGGTGGAGCACGACATGGGCTTCATCCGCGATTTGGGTGTGAAGGTGACGTGTCTTGCTGAGGGCAGCGTGCTTGCGGAAGGGTCTATCGATTTCGTCAGCTCCGATCCGAAAGTGATCGAGAACTATCTTGGGCGCTAAGGGGAGCTTCTTATGTTGAGCGTTGAAAATGTGAGCCTTCATTATGGTGCGGCACAGGCCTTGCGCGGCGTGTCGCTGAAGGCAGAAGCGGGACGCATCACCTGTGTGCTTGGGCGCAATGGTGTCGGCAAGACCAGCTTGTTGCGCGCCGTTACCGGGCAGCAGACGCTGAGCGGCGGCACTGTCGTTTTCGATGATGTGGATATGAAAAATCTGCCGCCTTATGCGCGCGCCAGTCGGGGTATGGGCTATGTTCCGCAGGGGCGTGAGATATTTCCGCTGCTGACAGTGAGGGAAAATCTGGAAAGCGGTTATGCTTCGCTGAAACGTTCGGAACGGTTCATTCCCGACGAGATATTCAGCCTGTTTCCGGTGCTGAAGGATATGCTGCCGCGTCGTGGCGGCGATCTTTCCGGCGGGCAGCAGCAGCAGCTGGCCATCGGTCGGGCCATGGTTTTGAGACCGCGTATTCTGGTACTGGACGAGCCGACAGAGGGCATCCAGCCGTCGATCATCAAGGATATTGGCCGTGCAATCCGCTATTTGCGGGACTCAGCTGGGATGGCCATTCTGCTGGTCGAACAATATCTCGATTTCTGTCGCGAGCTCGCCGATTACGTCTACATTATGGATCGGGGCGAAATCGTTCTGGATGGTCCGGCGGAAGTACTCGACACGTCAAGGGCGAGAAGCCACCTGACTGTCTGAATTGTCTGTTTGCTCATCAGTGTGATTATGTCGGGAGTCTCGCTGAGACTTTCCAATGACCTTGTTTGGCATCAGGTCGCAAGATCCAGACTTTCTCAGCTATTTTTGTGCCTCTTGCTGTTTCGTAAGACGATATGGCCAGGAGGATAGAATCCGTTTGGCGTTCACATTTCCCCTGCGTGATAACGCCATCGCTGAACATTACGACCACCTCCGTATCAACATTCTCGTCAGTGATCCGGACTTTGCATCCGGGATAGGCGTGCGTGTGCGCGAATTCAAATTGCATAGTGGTTTCTCCCTTGTGCAGGTTCGGCAGGTTGGCTCTTTCGCATCCGCAAATCCAGCCGACGGACGTTCCAACTGACCGTCGGTTTTCCCCTCTGTGTGCCCGAAACGATATTTTCCGTATCAGCAAACAATCAAGCTTGACAAAAATATACGCTAAAATATATTTTTATGTATACGGGAAAGGTTGAGGCCAGTTCCGTTGTGCGGGGCATGTCTGTGCCTGTGAAACACGTAAACTTAGGTGACGGTGGCTGTCGGTCTGCTGTCATTCTGGAAGAGGTAATGATGTACTATTTCGCTTACTGCACCTGGCTGCACGACATCGAAGTCGGGCGCTATATGCCGGAGGCCAAGTCGATCACCAAGGGTTATGCGGCCAATCACGCGCTCCGTTTCCATGCTGCGGGTGAGCGCAAGGATCGTGGCTGGTGCCATTTTCTCAATACGGCGGAAGCTTATGGCGAAAAGGCATTCGGCGTTGTGTTCGAGCATGATGAAAACCACTTCGAAGAAGATTATGACGACTTCGAACGTTGCTGCGTCACCGTCTATGGCGACGACGGCAAGATGTATGATTGCTGGACCTACCGCCTCATTACGCCGGGCATTGCAATGCGTCCGCCAAACTTCTACTGGGAGCATATTCCGGCGGGCCTGAAGCAGTGGAACTTCCCTCAAGAGTATATTGACAAGGTCACCGGCGTTTTCGACGCAGCTGCGGAATGCCCGCGCGCCGATCGTCCCAATCCGTCCAAGATACCGGGACGGGGTGCGGAAACACGGTAAGGCCATTTTAAGGCGATGGGCTGCCCATCGCCTTAAACACCAAAGATAAAAACAAAGAGTGGGGAACTTTTAATGAATAAGCATCGACTTCCATTTATGAGCGCCGTTTGCGTACTAACCGCGATGGCGTCCGGACAGGCTTTTGCGCAGGATGCGGCATCCCTGGTACCGCAGGAAATTCGCGACCGCGGCACGCTCACCGTTGGTTCGCAACAGACATTTCCGCCCATTGAATTTCGCGAGCCGGGGAGCCAGGAAGTCAGCGGTGCAAGCGCCGATCTGCTGCGGGAAATTGCCAAGCGTCTCAATGTGAAAATGCAATTCGTCCAAGCCGAATATTCAGCGCTCATCCCGGGTATTGAGGCAAAACGCTTCGACATGGCGTCGGGTGGTATCAGCGACACTGAAGAGCGTGAGCAGAAACTCGATTTCGTCAACTACATGATGTCGGGCGGCAGCATGCTGGTGCGTGCTGAAGACGAAAGCAAATACAAGACTATTGCTGATTTCTGCGGCAAGAAGGTTGCGACGCTTCTGGGAAGCCGGGTCATCATGGCCAAGGTCGAAGAAGCCTCTGCTACATGCCAGAAGAATGGCGCAGCCGCTATTGTTGCAGACCAGTTGCCTTCCGCGCCCGACGCGCGCATGCAGCTCGATCTCAAACGCGTCGACGCCTATCTGGGTGACTTTCCGGCGCTCGTTTATATGGGGTCCCAGTTTCCCGGCAAATATGCGATCGCCGGCGGCAACTATATCCTGACACCCTACATCACGTCCTGGGGCTTTGCGAAAAGCCAGAGTGGCCTGCGCGATGCGGTAAAAAAGGCGACAGAAGAAATGAAGGCTGATGGCGCTTATCAATCCATCATGAACAAATGGGGCGTAGGTGGCGGCGTTCTGCCGGAAATCACAATCAATTTGCCTGCAAGCAAACGTAATTGACATTGGAACCAGGGCAATGGATGCCAGTATTCTTCACCAAACTTCCAACTTGCCAATCATTCACAGGCGCCGCTGGGGCTCGTGGGTTTTAGGCGCCATTGTCCTGGCCTGCGTCGCGTCTATCGCAATGGCGTCGTTGCGGGCGCAAATTCTCGATTTCGCAGTCTTCAGAGATTATATTTTTAGCCCTCTGATCGTAATGGGCGCCATCAATGCGCTGGTCCTTGGAACACTGGCTTTGATTATTGCCACGCTGATCGGATTTGTCTCGGCTTTGATGCGCGTCAGTGGAAACCCAATTCTGTCGGTTATTTCCGCGATCTATGTATATCTGTTTCGCGGCACTCCGATGCTTATCCAGCTTATCTTCTGGTTTAATGCCGTGCCGATCATGTTTCCCAGCATTTATATCGCCCTTCCGTTCATGGAGTTGCCGCTCATTGATGCCCCAACAACGTCGGTTGTGACGCCATTTCTCGCAGCCTTGGCAGGCCTCAGCCTGGCTGAAGGCGCCTATATGAGCGAGATCATTCGCGGTGGTATTCTGGCCGTGGACAAGGGACAACGCGAAGCTGCAACAGCATTGGGTATGACGCAGCGAAAAGTGCTGACGCAAGTGGTCATTCCGCAAGCAGGACGGATCATCATACCGGCGGCAGGCAATCAGTATATCATGCTGCTGAAGTCGTCTTCTCTCGCATCGGCCATCGGCTATCTTGAGTTGTTGCGTGTGGCGACGGACATTTACTCCTCCAATTTCCACGTGGTGGAACTGCTTGCGGTAGCGGCGTTCTGGTATCTCGTGATGACAGCCTTTGCGACCGCGATCCAGACCACGCTAGAAAAGGTATTCCCGCAACGATGAGCACGTCAGCCAAAAATATGCCGGCAGTATCGGCGATCAATGTGTCAAAGAACTGGGGTTCCGTGAGTGCTTTCAGCGGGGTGAGCTTTGATGTTCCCGCAGGCCAGGTAGTTGCCTTGCTCGGACCTTCGGGTGCCGGAAAGTCAACCATGCTGCGCTGCCTCAATCATCTCGACCGCATCAGTTCCGGCAGGATTTATGTTTATGGCGAACTGATCGGTTATCAGGAAACCGCCACAGCATTGCATGAGCTTTCCGATCGTGAACTCAGCCGCCAGCGGCAAAAAATTGGTATGGTGTTTCAACACTTCAACCTTTTCCGTCACATGACGGCGATCCAGAATGTCATGAGCGGCCCTGTGCACGTCTTGAAGCGTCCGAGAGCCGAAGCCGCAGAAGTCGCAATGGCGCTGCTCGACAAGGTCGGCCTGAAAACGAAGGCGGATTCCTATCCTTCGGCGTTATCCGGCGGTCAGCAGCAGCGCGTTGCTATTGCCCGTGCTTTGGCGATGGAGCCTCGCGTCTTGCTGCTTGATGAACCCACGAGCGCGCTTGATCCGGAGCTGGCACAAGAAGTGGTGGTCACCATTCGTGCACTGGCTGAAGAAGGCCAGACTATGGTGATCGCGACCCACGATATGGCGATTGCCCGCGATGTCGCGGATCGCGTGATCTTCATGGAAGGCGGGCAGGTGGCTGAGGATGCGCCTTCCGCAAAATTCTTCACCAATCCAGACAGCGAGCGGGCGCGACAGTTTCTTGCGCGGGTATTGCCTGCCTCTACAATGCCCGGATGATTCGGAGACTGAAAAATGGCGGCAAAGAAAGAATCTGGCGGTGAGCCTATCGGAAAAGATGTTCGGACTCGCATCCGCAGCATGATTCTGGGCTCAGAGCTGAAGCCAGGCCAGCGCTTACTCGAAGAAGAACTGTGTGAGCGGCTTGGCGTTGGTCGCACGCCGGTTCGCGAGGCTCTTTTGTTGCTGAAAGGCGAGGGACTGCTCGGTCCGGGGCGGGGATGGGTTGTCGAGAATGTCGACCGCAGCCAGATACGCGCCATATTCGAAAGTCGTGCGGCCATTGAAGGGGCAACAGCGCGGCTCGCTGCCCGTCATGCATCATCGGAAACCTTCGATGAACTTCAGCGCCTGATTGAAGCCATGGAGCCGGGAGAGGGGATGACCCGCCCTGAACTCAATCGCCTAAACAATGAGTTTCATAATCTGATCGTAGACAGTGCAGACAATATGTTTCTGGCGCAGTTCCACGAGCGAACACAGTTTCACTACTGGATGTTGCGGGTTCCGATCCTGTTTTCGAATGAGGAAGTGCAGAAGACAAATCTCCAGCATCGACAGATCGTCGATGCTTTGATTTCGCGCGATGAAGATCAGGCCGAGCGGGCAGCGCGTGAGCATGTTGAAAAGACCATGGCGATCGTCGAACCGGCAATCCAGATCTAGCCTGACCTAGTCAACACTCTATCCCCTGATGAACGCCAACTCCCGGTTTCTGAAACCGGAGCAGTGAAAACTATTGTCAATTTTCCAATATCGAGAAATCCACATGAACACTATCTTCCAGAACCTTCACCATATCTGCATCGTCGTCAAAGATCTTGAGAAGGCCGTAGCCTATTATGAAAGCCTTGGGGTGGGACCATGGTTCGACTACCCTAAGTCGGGCGAGTATCTGGAGTTTGAGGTTCCCAACAAGGAAGCATCCAAGGCTATGCGCTATAAGTGCGTGAACCTTGACAATGTCCAGGTACAGCTGTGCGACCCCGGTATTCTGGACTCGCCGCAAAAGCGGTTTCTCGATGAAAGGGGTGAAGGTGTTTATCACCTCGGCTTTGAGGTCGAAGACCGCGACGAAGCCGAAGCGCGTGGTCGCAGCCTCGGCTTGCCAGTCATAGCTCGAGGCAAACGGACAGATGGCGGTGGCTTTTGCTACTTCGATACGCGCAACGAGGCAGGTGTCGTTCTCGAAGTCCGAAAGTCCTGAAGTGCGACCATGATTGCTCACTATGTCGCCACCCTTGGCAGGGGGATAAGTCCACGAGCGCTTTGGCGGGGCAGGGAGAGCCTTCTCCTGTGCCTGCTGGCGATGGCACTCTTTACGGCTTCGGATGCAATCGCCAAGAAGCTGTCAGTGAGCTTTCACCCTATCCAGATAGGTTGGTTTCGCTATCTCGCGGCGGCGATGTTGTTTGGTGTCCTTTGTCTGCGAAAAGGATTGCCAAAACCAAGCGCACGACCGGGTGCCCAGATCATACGCGGGTTTGGCATGGCGGGTGCGACGATCCTGCTGGTGATGGCGCTGAGGTTGCAGCCCATGGCCGAAGCCACGGCGCTGGTCTTTCTTTCCCCGGCATTCGTCACGCTTCTATCCGTTTTTCTGTTGAAAGAACGCGTGAACTGGTCTCGTTGGTTTGGAGTTGCAGGCGGATTGATCGGGGTTATCGTCATTCTGCGCCCCGGCCTGGCTGCCTATAATCCAGCAGCACTGTTTTCCATCGCCTCCGCGGCTTGCTGGGCAACGGCAATGGTGATGACACGCAAGGCCGTACTGGTCGATTCACTTGAAACGACACTGGCTTATTCGGCAATGAGCGGGCTTGTGATACTTTCAATCGGCCAACCGTTCGTTTTTGTCGTTCCCGATTTCTTTGAAGGCGTCATGTCCGTGCTGATGGGGGTGCTATGGCTTGCAGCGCACGTGGCCATCGCCATCGCCTATCGCAGGCCAGAAGCACAGCTTTCCCGCTTGGCACCTGTTTCCTATACCCATCTGATCTGGGCGATAGGGCTGGGCTACCTTGTCTTTGGCTCAATACCGGACGCACTGACACTGCTTGGGGCTGCTGTCATTGTATTGAGCGGATTAGCGACTTTCAGAATGCAAGCTGCAACAGACAATAGCCCAAAATGAGCCAGTCCAGTGGGTCTACAGTTACAGGCGCCTGACAGTAACGCAACTTTACTTCCACATGCTTCGCATCCGCGCGCCGACATCTATACGGACATCACGCGCGCTGCGTTCGCTCGCAGAGGCGGAAACTTTCGGCCAACTCGTTTTCTCAAACAAATGAAGCAATGAGCTGGGTATGAACCGCGTGCGCGAAGCATAAACGTGTCGGTCACCCTTCACATTTTGACCATAGGTAAAAAAACGCTGTGGTGTGATAAGCGTGAGTTTGTCACGGGCTCGCGTCATGCCGACGTAAAGTAGACGACGCTCTTCTTCCAACTCGGCCGTCGTTCCCGCTCCTAGATCCGATGGCATGCAACCATCGACAACGTTGAGCATGTAAACGGAACGCCATTCCTGCCCTTTGGCGGAATGGATGGTGGAGAGGATCAATAATCCTCGTCAAGAAGTGGCACACCTGCCTGATCGCTCGTTGCATCAGGAGGATCAAGCGTCAGTTCGGTGAGGAACCGCTCGCGGCTTGGATAGCCATTGGCAATCTGCTCAAGTTGAACCAGATCTGCTTTTCGCGTATCGGCATCTTCGTGAATACGTTCGAGATGCGGTTCATACCAGTTGCGTGCCAGACCGATTTCTCCCGGCCATCCGCCTTCGACTTTTCGAAGACTTGAAAGCAGATCGATAAAGGCCGGCCAGTCGTCGCCGCTCCGGGGCGGTGGTGGAATTTCGGCGAGCGATTGGAGCGGTTCGGGGTCCGTGGCAATTGTGTCGAGAATTTTGCCAGCCGTCTGGGGGCCAACACCAGGTAGCATCTGCAAAAGGCGGAAGCCCGCAACACGGTCACGTGGGTTCTGAGCAAACCTCAAGGTAGCAAGCAGGTCTTTCACATGCGCACTGTCGAGGAATTTCAGGCCACCGAATTTCACGAAGGGGATATTGCGGCGGGTCAGCTCCACTTCAAGCGGGCCACTGTGGCTTGACGTGCGAAATAGTACCGCCTGCTGCTTAAGCGTAACGCCTACCTCTCGATTTACCAGGACCTGCTCGACGATATAGTTCGCCTGATCGCTCTCGTCTCGCACCGTCACGAGCATTGGCCGCTGTTCGGATTGACGATCGGTCCAAAGGTTCTTGGTAAATCGCTCGTGGGCAAGATCA
The DNA here is from genome assembly GCF_052045675.1 of Brucella sp. 22210. Lineage (NCBI taxonomy): Bacteria > Pseudomonadati > Pseudomonadota > Alphaproteobacteria > Hyphomicrobiales > Brucellaceae > Brucella > Brucella sp. 22210. The sequence continues at coordinate 899 of NZ_JBQEPD010000030.1, read as the reverse complement.
ATCACGCCATTAGCGGCCGCAAGGATAGGCTGCGTGGAGCGATAATTACGGTCAAGCGTGATGATATCAGCAGGTCTCGGCGAGAACTCTTGCGGAAAGTCGAGAATATTGCGAATGGTAGCCGCGCGGAAGGAATAGATGGATTGTGCATCGTCACCGACGACCGTCAGACCACGACCACTTGGTTTCAGTGCCATCAGGATTGATGCCTGAAGACGGTTCGTGTCCTGATACTCATCGACCAGAATATGATCGAAGCGATTGCCAACATCGTCAGCAAGCTCTGGATCTGACACCATCTGTGCCCAATAGAGCAAAAGATCATCGTAATCGAGCACGTTCTGGTGCTGCTTGGCCTCAACATAGGCAGCAAAGAGCTGTTTGAGTTGCTCTTCCCAGCCGAGTACATAGGAATATGCATTCTTCATGGAGTGCACCCCGTTTCGCCGGACACGTCGGCTAGGTTGATTTAGCCCTGATGAACTGCCGAGGGGAAGCCATCTTGAGCGCGGAATGGGGATGAATTTCATTATAGTCTTCAATCCATCCATCGATGAGACGGAGCGCCGTTTCGGCGTCCGGTAGTGCCGAGATACGGATGTAATCCCGCTTCAGGGTTTTAACGAATGCCTCGGACATTCCGTTCGACTGCGGGCTGGCCACGGGCGTGAAGCAGGGCGTCAGATTGAGTGCTTGAGCAAACAGCCTCGTGTCCCGCGCGGTATAAGCCGAGCCATTGTCAGAGAGATGCTCGATAGCATGCGGGGCTCGTGTTGCATGGAAGCGTTTCTCGACCGCCTCCAACATCATGTCACGCACGTCTGAGCCGGAAATGCCTGCATTGGCAACCGCCGTCCAGGCGATGATTTCGCGGTCGAATGCGTCGATGACGAAGGCGA
>NZ_JBQEPD010000029.1:0-41411 GCF_052045675.1 Brucella sp. 22210 | reverse complement strand
GCGGTGGCAACCAAGGCACCCTGCGATGCAAGCTTGCGCCACGCGAACAGCTGGTTAGGCGCAATGCCATGACGACGGGCGACCAGACTGACCGTCGCGCCCCCCTCGTAGGTTTCGTGGACAATCGCAAGCTTCTCCGCTGTACTCCAGCGTCGACGCCGCTCAGGGCCGGAAAGAATTTCCATCTTAATGCTATTACCAGTCATAATGTGAACAGTAGTCCTATCACTTATTTAAGTGGCAGAAACTGTCCGGGCAATTAGGGGGCTATTCCACGGTGGCAATGCAGGCTCCCATCTTATTTGAAATGCCTCGTAAGAGGAGTGAGCGATGTCTATACGGCACGCCCAAAGTAGACGAGTTTATAGCAAAACAATATTCAGGACCTGGCAGATATCTTCCGGGTCCTGAAAAGCACTCAAATTAGTTGGCCAACATCGATGCGGTTACCATCCGGATCCTCAAATACAAAGGCCCGCAAGCCATAATCCTTATCTTGCAGGCCCTTTATAATCCGTACGCGGTGCTCCTTGCACCGGACAAATAACGCGTCAATATTATCGACAAGAAGGTGAGCGACGTTGAAGTTCGCTGCCTTGTGGTTCGGCTGCCAAGTCAGATGCAACTCCCCGGAGTCTCGCTTTAAGATGACAAAGCCCACAGGGTTTCCATTTTCGAAAATCTTCGTAAAGCCCATTACCCCGACGTAAAAAGTCAACGCTCGTGACATGTCAGTGACTGGAAGCGTCGTGGCAATCCGTCCAAACCGGACACCATGATCTGCGATTTCATTCATCGTCAAATCTCCATCTTGGAAAACGCTATTACCGATGGACGATGCCAAGAGGTGCAAAGCGCTTTCGTTGTTCGAAAAGGATGGACGGTGCCAGTAAGGTTAGCTTTTAAGACAAATCAGAACCACGTTCAATACGTTTGAAAATCTGTAGCCAAAGACTGCTTTGATTGCCCGTCAGCGTACTGCCGAATTGCAGAGACAACACTCTTCCGGCAACCCGGTGGATCTATTTTACTTGTTGCGCACGCAGCTTGCCGCCCATCCTAACTCGCACAGCAGATATACTGGCCGACAACGAGCTGGGATGTATCAAGCGGTTTGATAGTTCAAGCGCCGACGACGTCACCAAGCTGCTTTGTAAATCGCCAGTGCGTCGGCTTCACACATCTCTCTTGGATTGTTCACCAACAGCCTTGTTTGTTTCATGGCGTCACGGGCCATCGTGCGCAGGTGAGCTTCCTCGATACCGACCTCTCGCAATCGGGATGGCAGACCGAGTTTCACGGAAAGCGCAGAAAGTCGTTCGATGAATGCATCGCAGCGTTTTTCTTCATCCCACTCGGCGCTGATATCCGGAAAGGCATTGGCTGCAATCTCTGCATAATCCGAAACTGCTTTCTGAGCGTTGAATTGCATGACATGCGGCAATACCAGTGCATTTGAAAGTCCGTGAGGAACGTGAAAGGTCCCGCCTATCGGATAAGCAAGCGCGTGCACGGCTGCGACGGGAGAATTCGCAAATGCCTGACCAGCCAGCATCGACCCCAGCAGCATCGCGCCCCTTGCTTGCCTGTCTGTCCCATTGAATACGGCCTTTTCAATATTCGCCCCCAAAAGCTGCAAAGCCTGTCTGGCGAGCATTCTTGACAACGGATTATTGTTCGCATTTTGCGATGTATAAGCTTCGATTGCATGCACCATAGCATCGATGCCTGTAGCGGCAGTGATATGCGGTGGTAGACCCAGAGTGAGGTCTGCATCGAGAATTGCCACATCAGGCAGGATGATCGGCGACGAAACGCCGCGCTTTTCATTATCGCCAACGGTGATGATGGAAACCGGTGTCACTTCCGACCCGGTGCCAGCCGTTGTGGGCACAAGAATCAGCGGCAATCTCGGTCCTTTGGCTTTACCCACTCCCCAGATTGCATCGACATCTTCGCCCGAACCGCAAAGAAGAGCGACCACCTTCGCAACATCCAGCGAAGAGCCGCCGCCAAACCCGACGACGCTTGTTACGTTCTTGGCTCTCGCTTCCTCTGTCGCTGCCAGAACGGTTGCAAGCGAAGGATCGGCCTCGACACGATCGAAAACCACTATTTCAACGCCGGAAGCTGCCAAGGATTGAAGTGCAGGATCGCATAGACCAAGTTTAAGCAGACCAGGATCGGTTACGAACAAAACCCGTTCACCCAATCTGTCTTGCACCAGTGCGCCCATTTCGGCAGACGCACCGAGACGAAAGATGATCTGGGCGGTGGTGTTGAACGTGAAAGGTGTCATGCGATTTTCCTTGGTAGCACGCCAGAATTCCCGATCTGCGCGTCAGGTGCGAATGTTGAAAACAGCCTTCAAGCAAAGCTATCGCTTGTAATCCCAAAGCGACTTATTGCTTGAAGAAACGGCAATGGCACCCTGTTTCATTGCCGTAGCAACATCGGCCTCATTGCAAATAAAGCCGGAAGCCACGATAGGCGGGAGGCGTCGCTTGTCCTCTGCAGACAAGTACCCCAGCATCGGCGACGGCATGATCTGCACCAGATTGGGTGCGCTTTGCGAAATTGCCTTCAGACTACGGGGCCATGTGGAACGGTCGGTCACAAAGACCTTCTGCATGGTCAGAAGGCCGCATTGCGCAGCCTTCTGGATTGTTGGAACGCGGGTCGATAGCAAAACTGAAATGCCTATCTCGGCAAGGAACTCAATAGCTCCCTTATCCTGTGACAGGCCTTCGCAACTGTCGATGTTCAGAACGATCAGCTTGTTGCTTTTCTTCAGCGCATTCAGCACTTCAGCCACATGGCGCAGGGCAATATTGGCAACAATGCCAACTTGCGCCTTGCTATCCAGGAAAGCCTGAAGATTGTCCACGCCGTAGAGCGTTGCCATGACTGGCGCCCGCAAAAGCCGCTCACCGATCGTTCTGTCCAATGTCATTCCATCATTTTCCGTCTCTTGGCATGTCGAGCGAAAGTCCGAGCTTGCCGGGGTTAAGCAGATTGTCTGGATCGAGCGCCTTCTTCACTGTTTCCAGCAGCGGAAATGCTGATCCCAGAGCGTCCTTCATGTAAGGCGCACGGAGCAGCCCGACACCATGATGATGGCTCAAGGCCGCACCATACTTGATTAGAACGGCATTGGCAGCATCCCATGCAGCACGATACCACTCTGCGCGCTTTTCTACGTCCACGTCACCGCGCAGCGAGAAATAAAGGCAGGCGCCGTCGACATAGGCATGCGACTGATGCGCCGATCCCGCCAGTGTACCCGGCACGGCATTGATGGCAGCCACGACTTCATCGTAGATCGCAGGCAGATCGCGCCAGCATCCAGTCATTTCCAGCGTATCGGCGACAAAGCCGGGGCTGCGTTTGAAGCCCTCGGCGCTCTTGCCGGTCAGATAACGCGTATCGAGCCACTTCTCGAAAATCGTATCACCATCAAGCTTGTCACCGAGTTCAGCGCAAACCTTCTCGCTGATCGCCATCACGGCATCGACTATTTCCTGCGCGCCTTCGTCGGCAATCAGCAGCACGTTGCTTTCCGGCAGACCGAACTGCACGCCGCTTTCCAGCTCATCGTAGAGACGAAGCGCAGCCGGATTGGCACCGCCTTGCATGATGCGACGGCAAGCTTCCAGACCGATGGCAAAGCTTTTGAAGCCATAGGCAATCGCGCGCGCATAGTCTGGAAGGCGATGCAGTTTCAGGCGCGCCTTTACGATAATGCCGAGCGTGCCTTCCGAGCCGATAAAGATCTGCTGCAAATCAGGCCCGATTGCTGCGCGGGCATAGTTTCCAACCGTCACCAGCGAACCGTCGGCCAGCACGACTTCCATGCCGTAGACCATATCCTCAATCTTGCCGTAGCGCGTCGAAAGCTGACCCGCACCGCGGCAGGCAATCCAGCCGCCCACCGTGCTGATACCGAATGAAGACGGCCAATGCCCCATGGTCATGCCAAAGTCGCGCTGGATCATTTCCTCAAAAATATCACCAAACATGCCCGCTTCAACTTCAACGATCTGGCTGTCCGCATCGAAGCTGACAAAACGGTTGAGATTGCAGACATCAAGCACGATACCGCCGCGCAGTGGCAGCGCCGCGCCAGTAACATTGGAGCGCCCGGCAGAGACCGTGACCGGAACCTTGGCTTCATGCGCAAGGCGCATAACGGCCTGAACCTGCTCCACCGTCGAAACGCGAACGAATACACCGTCAACCGTTGCAGGCTTTCCGCCCGTTTCCGCTACCATCGTGCGCGCCCACCAATCGCGTGTGTTCACGACGAAATCTTCACGCGAGGTCAGAACTTCATCTGCAACGCCCTGCAGTTTCTCAACGAGAGCTGCGTCCACCGAAACGGCGTTCTGAGCCAGATCGGCCTTGGTGCCGATTTCGTTGATGCTGCCAGCATAGTGCGGCTGTGTCGGGGCGCCGACGACATAATTTCCACGATTGTAACCGCGCTTAATGGCTTCCTTGCTGATCATGTTCAGTTCGCTCCTATGAGAATGGATTTTTCTTTTTCGGTCGCGGCCACATAGGCGGCGACCTGACGGTCGATTTCGGCCTGGGGGAGACCGAGTTCATCACCCAGTAAGGCGCCAACCCTTGCCGCAGCACGGGCAGAGGCATCGCGCGCCATCAGACGGGCGCGCATACGACGCGACAGCACGTCGTCAATGGTTCGGGCTAGTTCGTGCCGTGCGGCATAGACGACTTCACCAGCAGTATATGGCAGTCCCTCGACCAGCGGTTCGGCGAGTTCAGGACGTGCGGCCATCAGATCACTGACAAAGCGCGATTCCGTACCGTAACGCTCACCCAGATGCGCCTCCATACCGCCGGAGGCCACGATTGCCTGCGCGTCGTATCCGGCAGCACCCAGCAGAAATGCCTTCTTCGTGATGCAGCGACGACGATCGCCGAGAACTTTCGCCGCAGCATCTACAGTCTGTTCAGCCATATGGCGCGAAGTCGTCAGCTTGCCCCCCACAATCGTGACGAGGCCGTCAGGCGCGACATGCACGGAATGATCACGTTTGACATCCATGGTGCTGCCACCTGACGAAGCGGCCACCAGCGGGCGACAGCCCGCAATGCTGCCGACGACATCATCGGGTGTCAGGTCGATATTGAGTGCGCTGCACGCGCCCTCGATCAGAAAATCGAGCTCGCGACGCGTGCAATGCACATCATCGAGATCGCCCTGATAATCCTCGTCGGTTGTGCCGAGATAGGAGACGTTGCCCCAGCGCGTAATGGTTGCGCGGCGGCTACGCCCCGGTACGGGCACCGTCACCGTGCAGTCGTTGCGGATTTTCAACCAGGGGATAGCGACGTGAACCCCCTTGGCGGGACGGACGTGCAACGGTTTTTCGCCATTCTTGCCAAGCCCCATCCAGTCTCGCAGCCATACCCCAGTCGCCATGATGACGGTCTTGGCGCGCACCCGGATTTCCTTGCCCTCGACGGTATGAACGATAGCGCCATCGACCCGGCCGGAGCTGCGGGTAATCTCGGCGACCTTCGAATGATTGAGGACCGTGGCCCCGTAAAAGCCAGCAGAACGGGCCAATGCCAGCGTCAAGCGCGCATCATCGACGCGGGCATCGAAATACATGAGGCCGCCGCGCAAATATTCGTCCTTGAAGGTCGGACAATGCGCCAGCACTTCCGCAGCAGTCAGTTTCTGATGCAGGATGCCTTCCCGCCAGCCGCCAGCCAGATCATATGTCCAGAGCAAGCCTTCAAACGCCTTGGCGAAGCGTGCATCGAACACACCGTCCCGCTCCAGAATGGGAAACAGGAAAGGCAGACGCTGCACAAGATGACCGGCATTGCGGCGCAGGCGCTGGCGTTCCAGCAGGGAATGGCGAACCAGGCCAAGATTGCCCTGTTCGATGTAACGCAAACCGCCATGCACCATCTTCGACGATTTCGATGACGTGCCGGATGCAAAATCATCTTTCTCGACCAGCGCAACACGAAAACCGCGCAGACTGGCATCGAAGGCGCAGTAAGCACCGGTCACGCCGCCGCCTACGATCAAAATATCGTAAGTTTCAGTGGCAAGACGGTCTTCCTGTTCCGACCGGTTTAGCCGCAGCGGCTCGGTGCGGATCATCCGGGCGCGATCCTTGTCCGCGCGCCGGGAGCGCAGATTCAGCATTTCAACTCCTGTTTAATGATAGTGACCCGACTGAACGCGTGCGACTTCCTCATCAGTGAGGGAGTGCCATCGCGCTCTACGGTCCTGTCTTTCCGCGTCGCTGGTCCTGGGGATAAATAGATTGCCCTCTGGCAGCGTGGCACGAGCTTCCGAAAGATCGCTCCAGAGCAATCCATCGCTGCCTGCCAGAAATGCTGTGCCCCGCAGGCTCGCACGATCCTGATCCGCCATGCGCCGCACCGGCACACCACTGAGATCAGCCTGCAACTGCAGCAGCGTATCGCTGGAGGAAAGCCCACCGCCTGCCACGACTTCCCGCACAGAGACGCCAGCCACTTCCGCACTCGCCTCCGCACAGGAAACGACCGAGTTTGCGATGCCCTCCAGAATGGCATGAGCAAGATGCGCTCGACTATGCGCCATCGAAAGCCCGGTCAGAGATGCGCGGCCATCCGGAACGATGTTCGGCTGGCGCAATCCCGTGAGCGTCGGCATAAAGAAAAGACCATCGGAAGACGGCACTGTTGCAGCCAGTTCGCTGATCTCTTTTGCATTCTCGAACCAGCGCATTTCATTGCAGAGCCAGTTGAGTGCCGAACCCGTTGTAGCGGCATAGGTTTCGACCGCGAAATGCGAGATATTTTCGCTCCGCCAGGCCGTCATGGTGAAAGTCGCTTCATAAAGGCCAGGATTTTTGGGCGTCTGCTTTCCGATCACAAGATCGACAAAGCTGCCCGTACCATGCACGCACATGGCCTGCCCCGCATCATGACAGCCAAGACCAACAAGACCGCCCAGCTGATCGCCGCATGATGCCTTGATCGGCACGCGGATACCCAGAATATCGTGGCGTGTATAACCGAAATCGTCCGCGTCCTGTTTCAGTTCGGGCAAAAGTTCCAGCGGAAAATCCTGCGCCTCGATCCAGTCCGTGAAATAGCGGTTCTCGCCGAGAATATAGGCCCCCGCAGAAGTGGCATTCGTCGGCGTGGTGACGGCTTTGCGTTCTTCGGACAAGTTCCACAACAGCCAGCTGTCTACTGTACCAAAAGCAAGCCGCTTCGCCTTCCATGCCTCGCGCACAGCAGGCGTTTCCTGCATATGACGTGCAGCCCAAAGATAGATCGCTCTTCCGCCAACCGGGCGGCCAGCAAGCGGAACGAGTTTCGCGTTCCATTTGGCCGCGAGCGGTTTCAACTCATCAGCATAACGCGAATCCTGCCAGACCATAGCCGGAACCAGCGCCTGTCCCGTTTCCGTATCCCAAAGAACACCGGTTGCGCGTTGCGTGGCGATTGCCATTGCAACGATCTCCACTCCCGCATCGCGCGCTGCGGCAATCGTCTTGCCGCACACTTCGATGGTCTTCTGCAAAAGAACATCGGCGTCCTGTTCCACCACGTTGTGTCGCGGTGAAGAGACGGCAAGTGCCGTGTAATTGACCGCGGAGACCGAACCGTCGGCCGCGACAAGCGCGGCCCGGGTTCCGGACGTTCCTTCATCAATGGCCAGAATGGCCTGTCTGCGTCCGTTCACATTATCCTCCGTTGTTACCGGTCGCCTTCGAACTGCGGCGCGTTCGGCTCGTCATCCGGGCTGATCTTTGTGCGGGTCGGATCCCATTGGATGACCGAGCAGATGATGCAAGCAATCAGCGGTACCACCGACAGGATCAGGAAGGTCGTGCCGAGACCGTAGTTCTCACGGAAGATCGGGAAAACCAGCAAGCCGAGAGCAGCACCCATGGCACCAAGCGCACCGATGATACCGTTGGCGCCTGCACGCAGTTCGCTGCGGAATGACAGTGACGAAAGACTCTTGCCGTTGGCCCCCGGACCACCAGAGTGAAACAGGATGAACAGCGAAGGAACGATCACCGCAAGCCAGGTCGGCATGGTGTCATGGAACAGCCCCATGATGACCAGCATGACGAAAACTGCACCAAAGCCGATGGCCGAAGCCCGACGCAAGCCAAGTACCCGGCCAATCACAGGCGAAGAGAAGCCGCCAATAATACCAAACACATTGAATACGAGCGTACCCAGCATCGCGTAGAGAAAGTCCTTGCCAAAAAGGGCCGCACTGATGAGCGGCAGGTACCAGCCCACTGCAAAATACTGGATTGACTGTCCGATCTGCACGGTCGCGGCAAGAATCGTGCGCGGCAGATAGATGCCGCGGAAAATCAGGGCAACATTGGCGATACCGCGACGGGCCTGATTGAGAACCGGCAAACGGTCTTCCGGCAGAGCGGCAACGAAGTCACGATGATAGATGCGGGTCATCGCACGGGCAGCGTCTTCCAGCTTTTCCTTGCGGGCAAGCCAGATCGGGCTCTCAACCATGAACATTGCCTGAAGCGCCATAATGACGAAGGCAAAGACACCAGTGGCAGCAACGGAATAGCGCCAGATCGAGTCACCCACGTCCCAGCTATAGAACAGCATGGCCAGTAGCACATTGGTACAAACTGCGGTGTACCAGATGCCCTGCCAGGTATTGAGGCGGCTGCGCAGGCGTGCAGGTGTAAACTCGGCAAGCACCGCCATGGCAATTGCAAAGTCGATACCGTAGGCAGCACCGACAAAAAAGCGTCCCATGAGGATAACTTCATAGGAATGGGCCGTCATCACAAGCACCGCTCCGATAAGAGCAAGAAGCTTTGCGAAGATCAGCGGGCGCATACGACCCCAGCGGTCGGCGATCCAACCACCGATTGGATTGAACGCAATCGACACCCACGAAGCGAAGGATGTCATCAGCGCGACCTGCGCTGCGTCCAGCCCCAGATCGCGGGTCATTGGCCCAAGCCCCGCGCTCAGCGCCGAATTGGCGAAGGCATCCAGGAACAGGCCACCAAGCGCCAACCACCAGATAATGCCGGCGCGGCCTCGAATACCGTCATTTGCATCAATGTAGGAAATAATATCCGGCACGCCCCTAAGGGCTATTTTGCTTCCGTGCATTACGGCGTCCTCCCAACGTCGCTATGACATCTGCAAGAGGACTTATCCGGATTCCAGACGCAATAAGACCAACCTTGCAGATGGTCTTAAATCTTCAGTCTGCATTTGCGGTTATAGCCAATTTTTAAGAGGAGTCAATGCGCCAGTTGATCACTGAAAAACAATGACTGGATAGCTGTATCCAGCGCTTGCCTCAATTTTGCACTGTACTGAAACGCCAAGGATGCCAGTGTTTTGTCACGGAATGAGAGCTTTCTGCCTCGCGCCATCGTCCTGATACAAGACCGCAAGTAAAGTGATAGGCCACAAATCCAAAAACGTTTCAGCACCTGCGCCAACCATCAGTTTCCGGCAAGCATTTTTGCAAGCATGAAGCCCGAGCCCGCCCCCGTACCAGCGCCGGGCCAAGTGGAGGCTCCGCACATATAAAGCGAGCGGATGGGCGTCTTGTAGCGCGAGTAGCCCGCAATGGGACGGAACAGAAAATTTTGGTCGAGATGGTGTGAGCCACTTAGATTATCACCACCGATAAGATTGGCATTCTCACGCTCAAGGTCTGCGGGAGAGAAGACCGCGCGAGCCCGGATCATGTCACTAATGCCCGGCGCATAGCGCTCGAGGATTCCTATCACCCTATCGGCATAGGCATCCTTCACACTGTTCCAATCCCTGCCCGTAATCTCGCCGACAGCGTCGCCTTTGATCTCCGCCGGGAGGACACGCACCTGAACCCAAAGAACATGCTTGCCCTCAGGTGCGCGCGTTGGATCAATCGCTGTGGGCTGGCCAACGACAAGCGCCGGCTCTCCCGGCAACAATCCATTCATCGCTTCGGCGTAGACGCGTGCCATCATGGCGAGGTCGGGGGCAACATGGACATAAGCGAAACGCTTGAGTTCCGCGCCCGCAGTCCAGTTTGGCAGTTCGTCCATAGCAAGATGGATCATCATCGTGCCAGGTCCGGCACGAAAGGCATCTGTCGCCTTATGAACCTTCTGCGGGATGGCGGACGGGGGCAGCATATCACCGCCAAACAGCACTTTGGGGTTAAGGTTTGCTATCACCGCCCGTTTAGCATTCAATGCACGCCCATCGGACAAAACCACACCTGTAGCCCTTCCAGCTTTATCGAGGCTGATCTTTTCGACAGGTTGACCGAGAATGAGTTGGCCACCATTCTTCTGAAGAAGCCCGACCATGGCATGAATGATCGTATCCGCTCCCCCTTTGCCTATGACCATGCCGAATGCCTGATTGGCCATTGATTCAAGATAGGGAAACAACGCTCCGCCAGCAACGTCAGGCGCGAAGTCAAGATGCAGACCCCAAGCGGCCATCATGGCTTTGAGTTTGGGGCTTTCGAAATTCGCATCGAGAAAATCACGTGGTGTCGCCAGCAGAAGCTGTCCGATGCGCCACAGATTATCCATGCCGAGAGAGCGATAGGCCTTCCAAGCCGTCTTTGCTGCGGCCAGTGACGGCATCGGCGAGCCCAGCAAGCCGAAAATATGCGGCGCGTTGCGCTCGAAATCAGACAGCATCTCTGCCCACGCCTTGGCATCGGCAGGTGACAGTTCTGCAATCTTGGCGTTTGTTACGGTCACGTCGCTGGAAACGCCCAGGTGGGTGCCGTCGCGAAAGACACTGGCAAAGCAATTTTGTGCGGGTACGAATTCGAGACCTTGCGCGGCGAGATCTGCGGCATAGGTTGCGTGGAAGGCCGAACCAGCGAACATCGACAAGTTCATGGCAGCCCAATCATGACGGAAGCCCGGCTCCGTCAGCTCCAGGGTTTTCACCGCCCCGCCGGGAGAAGCCGCGGCCTCCACAACAGCAACGCGCCAGCCTTTTGATGCCAGATGCACCGCTGCCGCAAGACCATTATGCCCTGCACCTACGACGACAGCATCAAACTCCAAGTCGTTGCCACTCATTTAGCCCCCCCCATTATTTTCAAATGCATACAACTGCGTAAGTCGATAGCGGCCGCATCTCTGACGTCTCAGACCTAAATCAAGCGATGACCGCGAGCGTTTAAGGCTCGTGAAGTCACGATACGTCGGAAAGTTCGACTTTGAGCCCAGGCATTTCATTGCATTCACATATGATATCTTTTAAGCTTCAAGAAAATTCATATCAAGCTTTTTAAAGAAGCGAATGAGGGGGAAGTCCATGTCAGAGATTTCTTTGTTGGACTTCAGGGAACAGGCCTGCCGATACTCGCACTGCTGACGAAGCAATCGATAAAGAAACGACGTGGCGCTGACCAACGGCCAATTTCAGGGGAGCGACGAAACATGGTGACACATGACTATATCGTGGTCGGTAGCGGCATAAATGCACTGGTAGCTGCTGCCATGCTCGGCAAGAAGGGCAAGAAGGTTCTGCTGCTCGAGCGTAATGACCGGCTCGGCGGCTGCCTGCGCACCGAAGAGATCACCGTGCCGGGCTTCCACCACGATGTCATGGCAACGACAATGGTGCTCTTCCTGACCTCGCCTGCTTATGGCACACTTGGCAAAGACCTGGAGGCCCGCGGCCTCGAATTTGCCCATGCCGACCTGCCGACCGGCGTCGTGCTGGCCGATGGCCGTCATGCGATCCTCTCCAAAGACCGCAACGCCAATATCGCTGCCTTCGATGCGCTGGCTGATGGCGACGGTATGGCCTTTTCCCGTGAGATGGACCGGATGGGTGCCGATGCACCGTTCATGTTTTCGCTGCTTGGCGGCTCACTTTGGTCCGGCGGTATCTTCAAGACAGTTTTGAAGGAAGCGTGGAAGCGCGGCCCCCGCAATCTTGCCGCCTGGTTCGGCGAGGCGCTTGTCAACGGTCGCCATCATCTCGAAACCACCTATCGGTCCGATGTGATGCGCGGGCTCTTTGCGCCCTGGGTACTTCATTGTGGCCTCAATCCGGAAAGCACCTATTCCGCAGCAATGCTGCGTGTCATCGGCTTTGCCATCGAACTCGCTGGCTGCCCGATTGTCAAAGGCGGCGCCAACAATCTCGTCAAGGCGTTCGCACAGCTCATTACGGATCAGGGCGGCACCATCCGTATCGGCGCGGATGTGGAGACGATAATCGAGGGCCAAAACGGTCAGGCAACAGGTGTCCGGCTTGCCAGCGGTGAGGTTCTGCAGGCAAGCAAAGGCGTCATTGCCTCTGTCACACCCAACCAGCTCTATGGCCGCCTTCTGAAAAATTGCAGCAGACCGCTGCCCTCAGCCGTTGCCGATGGGCTGCAAACCTATCGCTATGGCAAAGGTAATATGCAGATTCACTATGCGCTGAAGTCGCCGCCACGCTGGAAAGGCGGCGATGACCTGTCGAAAGTGGCGCTCTTGCACCTTACGCCCGGTCTCAATGGCGTATCCCGCGCAGCCAATGAGTGTGACCGCGACATGTTGCCAGCGGTGCCAACCATCTGTGTCGGCCAGCCGACCGCGCTTGACCCCTCGCGCGCGCCAGAAGGTCAGGCGATCCTCTGGCTGCAATTGCCCGAAGCCCCGCGACATATCGAAGGTGATGCTGCAGGAGAACTCACCACGCCTGCCGACGGGCGCTGGACCGACGAATTGCGCGAACAATATGCCGACCGTGTTGAGCGAATCCTCGCCCAGCACATTGAAGGCTTTGCCGAGACCATCATCGCCCGTAAGACCTATTCACCAGCGGATCTTGAAGCGATGAATATGAACCTCGTCGGCGGCGACCCCTATGGCGGTTTTTGCGGCGTCGATCAATTTTTCATCTGGCGTCCATTCAAGTCGTCGGTCAACCACCGCACTCATGTGCCCGGTCTTTATCACATCGGAGCATCGACCCATCCGGGCCCGGGATTGGGAGGTGGCTCCGGCATGTTGCTCGCGTCCTCGCTGAAATAGGATGCAATATGGCTGATGGCGAGTTGGCGTATGTGTCAGTCTCACATGCGCCGGCCCCTCGAACCCATGCAGAATCATATTTCTTTATCTGCATATTCGTGAAACCGCGAATACCAGCACTCAGAGCCAACACTCTCAACGATCTACGGGCGAAGCTGATAGAGTAACAATATGCATAGGCATATGATTCGCCTTAAAATTGCTGTCAGAGTATACAATTCGCTTGCCAGCCAATCGGTGCTATTTTAAGATTAAAGTATTCCGAACAATAAATACCTTGGCGAGTGGGGGAACACTCAAAAAAGCCGAGGATCAGGGGAACGCGGAGCAAATCATGACTGAATTCACCCGTCGCCAGACGCTGGGTATGGGCGCTGCTGCCTTTTTTTCAAGCATACTGGCAGGGCGTGTACCGGTGCAGGCAGCAGAAGCCGACACGCTCACCATCGCTTTCAATGTCAATCTCCCGTCCTTCGACCCGACCGTCGGTCCATCGGCGGTTAATCCGACCATCCAGGCAATCTATCGCTCGATCTTCGACCAGTATATCGGGCAGGATCCCAACCTCAAATTTGTCCCGGGCCTGCTGACCGCATGGGGCTGGAACGACGACAAAACCAAGGTCTGGATGGATGTTCGCGAAGGCGTGACCTGGCATGACGGCTCGCCGTTCACCCCGGAAGACGTTGTCTGGGCGCTGGAACGCGCCGCCAACGGCAAAACCGGCAACCCGATCCAGTTCGTCTGGTCCACGGCTGGCAACTACAAGATCGAAGGCAACAAGATCACGGGCGACGTGCTGCGCTTCGAACCCACCTATTTCATGTGGATGGCTTTCCTCACCGGTTACATCCTGCCCAAAGCCTATTACGAAAAGGTCGGCGCCGAAGGTTTTGAGAAAAAGCCCATTGGTACCGGCCCCTATATGGTTGACGCCTACGAAGGCAATGCCTTCCTGCGGCTCAAGGCTAATCCCAACTACTGGGGCGGCAAACCGGCTTTCGAAACAGTGATCTTCAAATTCGTTCCCGATGGCACCAGCCGCGTTGCCGAGATCGAATCCGGCTCGTCCGATGTCACGCTGGAAATCCCCTATGAGGAGTTTGACCGCCTGAAAGAAAAGGCAGGTCTGGCAGGCGTTGCGACCCCGATCTCCGATATTGGCATGATCTTCATCAACAATATCGAGGTAATGAACGACAAGAACGTGCGCTTGGCCGCCTGCCACGCGGTTGACAAGGAAGCCATCGTCAAGCGTCTGCTGCGCGGCTATGGCGTGCCAATCGATACGCTCGAGGCGCCGGAATATTCGGCCTACGATCCGTCTATCAAGGTTCCCTACGACCCTGCCCTCGCCAAGAAACTGCTGGCCGATTCCGGCTATTCGACCGACAAGCCCGTAAAGTTCAAGATCCAGACCACGCGGGGCCTGAAGCCGAAAGACTACGAAATGGTTCAGGCCATCGTGGGCATGTGGCGCAAGGTCGGCATTGAAGCGGAGATCGAAGTCTACGAGATCGCCAAGCATTATGAGCTGCGCGCGGCAGACCAACTCGCGCCCGCAGCCTTCTATAACTGGGGCAATGCAATCGGTGATCCGACCACCTCTACAGGATTTGCCATGTTTGGCCCCTCCCCGCACTCGGTGTGGAACACAGATGACCTTGACAACATGATCGCACCGCTATGGGGTGAGAAAGACGAGGCAAAGCGCATCGCCGGTTGGAAAGCCGTCTGCAAATATATTGCGGAACAGGGTTACGTGCTGCCGTTGCTGCAATACGCACAGCCCATCATCTACAAGTCTGCGCTGAAGGTCATTCCGAACGTTTCGGGTGCGTTGCAGCCAACCCTCATTTCGAAGGCTTGATTGCACATCGGCCTGGCACCAACTGTGCCAGCCTCCCACTGCTTGATTTGTGTCCGGCTTATTCAGCCGGACACGCTCGCATAGCATCTTCGTCTGCCTGCGTGAGGCTCCATACCCATGCAACTGCTTGCTCTTTCAATCCTGAACCGTCTGGTTCTCGCGGCGGTGACCCTGTTCGGGGTTGCGGTTGTGGTTTTTGTCCTCCTGCGCGTCGTTCCTGGCGACCCGATCGCTATGATGATTTCCCCGGGCGCTACCCCCGAACAGATCGCACAGCTTCGCGCGAACTATGGGCTGGACGGCAGCATCTTCAGCCAATTCATTATCTGGCTAAAGTCACTGCTTTCAGGTGATTTCGGCACATCCATCTCGCTGCGCCGTAATGTTCTGGAACTGCTTTCAGAACGCCTTCCAGCAACCCTCGAGCTAGCATTTGTCGCGCTGCTGTTCGCCATATTGCTTGGCACCACCGTCGCCGTTGTCGGCACCCTTGTGCGCCGCACGCCAGCCGAACCTGTCATCGATACGGTCAATGGCGTGGTACTCGCCGTGCCCGACTTCGTCTGGGCATTGGCGCTTGTGCTGTTATTGGGTGTGTTCTTCCCGGTCTTGCCTTTATCCGGGCGCATCGATCCAAGCGCGCAGAGCGATTTCGCAACTTCTTTCTATCTTTTTGAAAGCTTGCTGCGCCTGCGTTTTGCCCAGTTCGCTGACATTGCCTCGCATATGACCATGCCCGTGCTGGCGCTTGGCTTACCGCTTGCAGCGATTATCGCCCGTGTGCTGAAGGAGGCGCTTCTCGAAGCCATGGTGCAGGACTATATCTTGCTCGCCAAGCTCAAGGGCATGTCCTCGCTACGACTGGTGCTACAAGAAGCACTGCGCAATGCCGTTGGCCCAACCATCGCACTAACCGGGGTCCAGTTCACCTTCCTGATTGGCGGCACCGTCATCGTCGAGCGCATTTTCGCTTATCCCGGTATCGGTAATATGGCCATCGACGCCGTCATCAATCGCGACCTGCCGCTCATCCAAGGCCTTGTTCTGGTCTTCGGTGCGCTGTTCATCATTATCAATATTCTGGTGGACGCGCTCGTCGCGGCATTCAATCCGAGGCTGCGCCATGGCTAAGTCACTGCGCGCTGCGCTTTCCGAACCCAAGGTGATCCTCGGCGGCGGCTTTGTCCTCTGTCTGATACTGGTCGCCATCTTCGCGCCATGGCTCGCTCCAAAGGACCCGCTCGAACAGGACCTGATGCTCGCCACTCTGCCCCCGGCAGGCTATGCGGGCGCCGAACCCGGTTACTGGTTTGGCACCGACGATCTTGGCCGTGACGTGCTTTCACGCCTGATACACGGCACGCGCATCGCCCTGCTCGTTGCCTTCGTCGCCGCAGGTCTTTCAGCACTGGTCGGCACCACGCTTGGACTTCTGGCCGGTTGGTATCGCGGTTGGGTGGATGCCATCATCTCCCGCCTGGTCGACATCTGGATGGCCTT
Organism: Brucella sp. 22210; assembly: GCF_052045675.1. Lineage (NCBI taxonomy): Bacteria > Pseudomonadati > Pseudomonadota > Alphaproteobacteria > Hyphomicrobiales > Brucellaceae > Brucella > Brucella sp. 22210. Next base: position 24,998 of record NZ_JBQEPD010000029.1, on the reverse strand, counting down.
CCCGCCGGTCCTGCTATCGATCCTTCTGGTTGCAGTCTTCGGCGCGGGCGTTCATTCCGTAATCGCAGCCATCGTTATAATCGACTGGACGCGGTTTTGTCGCGTCGTTCGTTCGGAAACCATGGCGCAAGCGCAGATGGACTATGTGACGGCAGCGAAGGTTCTCGGCTTCTCTCGCTTCAAGATCCTGATCGGCCAGATCCTGCCGAATGTTGGCCCGGTCCTGATCGCGCTCACCAGTCTGGAAATGGGCATTGCCGTAATCGTCGAAGCTATTCTCTCCTTCGTCGGCCTTTCAGTCTCCTCGGACACACCGACTTGGGGCGGTATGATCGCGCAGGGTCGACAGATCATCTATCAGGGCTGGTGGGTGCTGGTAGCACCTCTCATAATGCTTTTTCTGACAGTTCTTGCCTTCAATCAACTTGGCGACGGCCTTCGCCGCGCCCTTGACCCGATGATGCGCCGATGACCGCACCCCTTCTTTCCATCAATAACCTGTCAGCGGTCTCGGATCGGGATGGCGGCGCAGCCGTTCTTCGCGACGTCGCCTTGACGCTCGAGCGCGGAGAGGTGCGCGGCCTCGTCGGAGAAAGCGGAGCCGGTAAGTCGACAATAGCCAAGGCACTGCTGGGCATTCTGCCGCGCACGGTCCGCATCACCGGTGGTGCCATCAATTTTGAAGGCCGTGACCTGCTCACCATGCCTGCACCGCTATTGCGCCAGATCATGGGCAGCGAGATTTCGTTGATCCCCCAAGACCCGCAGACAGCGCTCAATCCCGGTCGTCGCATTGAGGCACAACTAACCGACGGCTTGCGCCTCAAGCGCGGCCTATCGAGCAAAGCCGCCCGCGAGCGTGCGCTCGCCTTGCTGGAAGAAGTGCATATCCGCGACCCCGAACGCGTTTTGCGCGCTTACCCGCACGAGCTTTCGGGCGGCATGCGCCAGCGCGTACTGATCGCATCGGCCTTTGCGCTCGAACCCAAGCTCGTGATTGCCGACGAACCGACAACCGCGCTCGACGTGACCGTTCAAAAGCAGATCCTGCGCCTTATCCGCGGCATGCAGCGCGCTCATGGGACGGGCGTGATATTCGTGACGCATGATCTCGGCGTCGTCGCCCAAATTTGCGACAGCATAACGCTGCTCTACTCCGGCAAGGTCATTGAGCAGGGCAGCACTGCGGACGTCCTGCAGCATCCCAAACACATTTACACGAAAGCCCTGTTAGCAGCAGGCCCGCGCTACGACCGCCCCGATGCTGGCCTGGAGCCTGTGCCGCAATCGGTGTTCGAACAACTGCGCGCCGAGATCGGAATAACTCGATGAGCAATACGCTTCTCACAGCTCGCGGCATTGAGGTCGCTTACGGTGCAGGCGGACTTTTCAGCAAATCGGCTGGCCATAAAGTGCTGCATGGCATCGATATCGACATCGAACGTGGCGAGACGATTGGCATTGTCGGCGAATCCGGCTCAGGGAAGACAACGCTTGGCCGGGCGCTGTTGCGTCTCGTCGACACCTCTGCGGGCGAGATCCGGTTTGACGGACAGGATATCACCCACTTGCCCGATAGCAGGATGCGACCGCTACGTCGACGCATGCAGATGATCTTCCAGGACCCGATGGCGTCACTCAATCCACGCCATTCCATTCGCCGCATTCTGATAGAGCCAATGCTGCTGCACGGCTTGGCTGCCAACGCGACCGAGGCCGAGGTCAAGGTCCTCAGGATTCTCGACCGTTTCACTCTGCCCAAGGCTGTGCTCGGCCGCAACGCCCACGAACTGTCAGGCGGCCAACGTCAGCGGATAGGCATCGCCCGTGCCGCCCTTCTTGAACCGGACTTCGTTCTGGCCGACGAGATTGTCTCGGGTCTGGATGTCTCGACGCAAGCGCAGGTTCTCAACCTGTTGAAGGACCTGTCGCGGGACATGGGCTTGTCCATGGCCTTCATCAGTCACGATCTCAGCGTCATCCGCGCCATCTGCGATCGCGTCTATGTGCTTCGTTTCGGCAAGGTAGTCGAGGCGGGGGCCTGTGAACAGGTCTTCGCTAACCCGAAATCGGCCTATACGCGCGCTTTGCTCGACGCAATTCCGTTACCGGAAATCGACCCGGATTGGCTCGAAGCGGAGGCATTGCCCCCGACCCCGTAATGCTCGATCAGCTGTGTGAATAACCGTATCCGCTCCGGTAAGCCCTTCTGTGGTCGTGATGGAACCGTTTGTATACGGGGCATGACCGACGCAAATCCGATGCACCAGATTAATAACAGCGAATTGCCTTCAATCCCGAATTGATGTCAGTACCCGGTCGAAGTGAGCGATCTCTTCCATCGTATTGTAGTGCACCAGGGTTGACCGAAGCGCGCCGCTATCCATGCTGAGCCCGAGCCTCGTCATCAGCCGCGGCGCAAACAGGTGGCCGTCGCGGATCATGATACCTGCATCTGCCATGGCCTGAGCGACGTCGGCGGGCTGCTTGCCCGGCACGTTGAAGCAGAAGGTCGGCACACGTTCGGCAATGCGTGCCTCGTCTGACACCCCATAGATGACGGCACCATGCGATTTCAGCACCTTCAGAAGAGAAAGCGACAGCGTCGTCTCATAGGCCCTGATAGCTGCCATGCCAGCCACCAGATCAGCGCGACGCGACTGCCCGGACGATGCCTTAAAGTTACGGCCAAGCGCTTCCAGATAGTCAACTGCTGCACCCATACCCACGGCATTTTCATAGGTGAAAGTGCCCACTTCGATCTTGTGTGGTGGCACGTCAGGTATGAAATCTTCCTTGAAAGTCGGCAAAGCTCTGAGCAGCTCAAACCGACCCCAGAGAAAGCCCATATGCGGAGAGAAATTCTTGTAGCCTGAGCAGACAAGATAGTCGCAATCCCAAGCCTGCACGTCGATCAGGCCATGCGGTCCATAATGGACGGCATCGAGAAAAACTTCCGCACCCGCCGCATGCGCCAATTCCGCAACGCTACGGACATCGACAAGCGACCCGATGGAATGCGAGGCAACCGTGACGGCTACCAGGCGTGTGCGTTGGTTCAGCAGCGGCTTCAGGTCATCGACATGCAGGTTGCCGTCCTCGCGCATCCTCCACCAGACGCATTTCACGCCCTGACTTTCAAGCGCCAGCCAGGTCGAGATGTTGGCGTCATGATCCATGTCGGTAATGACAATCTCGTTGCGTTGCTCGATCATTCTGGCGATGCCCAGACTGACGAGCCGGATGAAAGAGGTAGCATTCATGCCGAAAGAAATCTCGGCTGGATCATAGGCGTTGACGAGAATGGCAACGCTCTGGCGCGCCTCAGCTATCGCCAGATCCACCGCGCGGCTCGATGCATACCGCCCTCCCCGCTGCACCATGCGGTGCAGCATGTGGTTGCTGACGGCATCGATAACGCCTTGAGGCACCTGCGCGCCTGCACCATTATCAAAGAAGACCGGATTGCCCGGCAGGGATAAAGCCGGAAAATGCGCGCGCGCGCGGTCGACCGGAAACGCTCCGGCGCTTTCAAAAGCTGTAGGCATCGAGATACTCTCCCAAACGAATGTCGGTGCTGCTTTCGCGGCTAGTGCATGATCTGCTGGAGGAAGGCTGCAGCTCGCTCGCTCTTCGGCGCAGTGAAGAAATCCTGCGGTTTGGCTTCCTCACAGATCGCGCCGTGATCCATGAAGATCACCCGGTCAGCAACGCGCCGTGCAAAGCCCATTTCATGGGTCACGACCAGCATGGTCATGCCGTCTTCGGCGAACGAGATCATGGTATCGAGGACTTCGCCCACTGTTTCCGGATCGAGCGCCGAGGTCGGCTCGTCAAACAACATCACCTTGGGCTGCATACAAAGCGACCGCGAAATTGCCGCGCGCTGTTGCTGGCCGCCCGAAAGCTGCGAAGGGTAGCGATCCGCCAGATGGCCGATGCGCACACGCTCGAGATATTTGCGGGCAAGCTCCTCGGCTTCTTTTTGCTGGATTTTCTTCACCGTCATAGGAGCGATGGTGCAGTTCTCCAAGATCGTCAGATGCGGAAACAGATTGAAATGCTGGAACACCATGCCAACCTCGCGGCGGATTGCGTCCAGCTGTGGACCCTTGCCGTTAAGCTCTATACCGTCAACGACGATTGAGCCGCTTTCGTGCTTTTCCAGTTGATTGATGCAGCGGATAGTGGTCGATTTTCCCGAGCCTGACGGCCCGCAAATGACGATACGCTCGCCCTTCGCGACGGAAAGGTTCACATCGCGAAGCGCGTGATAATCACCGTACCACTTGTTGATGCCACGCATCATGATGGCTGGTCGGTTGGTCGATTTTGCGGAGATCTTATTGGTCATCGTAAAAGCCAGTTTTGTCGGCGTCAGCGCGCAGTCTTTGCGGTAGCGCTGCGCTTTTCGAGATAGCCGACCAGACGAACCATCGGCCAGAGGAAAGCGAAATAGATGATTGCGGCGCCGATCAAAGGCGTTGGGTTGGCCATCAACGCTTGCGTATCGTTGGCCTGCTTGAGTAGGTCAGGCATGGCAACCACAGAGGCCAGCGCCGTATCCTTGAAGGTGGAGATACAATTGGAGGTCAATGGGGGCACCATGACCTTGAGCGCCTGAGGCAGGATGATTTTACGCATTGCCTGCCAGAACGGCAGGCCCAGCGAAACCGCCGCCTCGAACTGTCCCTTTGGCACATTCTCAATGCCAGCACGACAGACTTCGGCCGTAAAGGCGGCCAACACCATGGATAGCGCCAGCGTCGCCGAGGTAAAGGACGAGAACGAAATGCCGACGAAAGGCAGTGCGTAATAGATCAGGATCAGAACCACCAGAACCGGCAGTGCTCGAAAGATATCGATATAACCAATGGCGATATATTGAAACGGCTTAGGCGCATAGAGGCGCACAAAACAGAGAAGCAGGCCGAAAAGGCTACCGAAGAAAATTGCGGTTATGCCCAGCAGCAGCGTGTTACCCAGCCCGAGCAGCAAGATCGGAAAGGACCGGACGAGAATGTCCCAATTGAAAAACGTTTCGATCAGACCCATGGCGTCAATCCGGAAATCCTGAGGTGGTTTGAGAGGCGGCTGCACCAGTGAACCTGAAGCAGCCGCTTGTGTTTACTGCGCGGATGGAACCGGCATCGGCTTGACGGTCGAGGTGCCAGCATCCGGTTCGACACCGAACCACTTCTTGTGGATGGCGGCCAGAGTGCCGTCTTCCTTCATTTTGGAAATCTCGTCATTGACCTTTGGCAGGATTTCAAGGTCCTTCTTGGCCATCATGGCAAAGCGTTCACCCGTCGGGATACGCACGAGAACCTTCAAGGCTGGCATTTTCTGGATCGCGTACTGGAAACCGGCCAGTTCACCGGCGCCACCCACAATTCGACCGGTCTGCACGTCGAGCAGCAGGTCCTGTTGAGCCGCATAGCTTTTGACATCAGCAATGCCAAGCTTTTCGGCATTTTCCTTTGCCCAGCTCTCACCGGTGGTGCCAGCGACAACGCCGATCACCTTGCCCTTGAGGTCTTCCAATGTCTTGACCGAGGAATCGGCCTTGCCGACGATAGTGCCGTCGCTGTCATAATAGGGCTGCGTGAAGGATTGCGTCTTCAGGCGTTCGTTCGTGACCGAAATCGACGAAATGGCAAAATCGACGCGACCCGAACTTGTGGCGGCAAACAGTGCCTGAAAGCCGAGAGGCTGGAATTCAACATCCATGCCGAGGCGCTTTGCGGCTTCGGTAGCCACATCGACCTCAAAGCCCTCGAAGACGCCCTTCTCGTTCTTGAATTCCCATGGCGGGTTGGCGGCATAGGAGCCGACAACAATCTTGCCGTCCGCGAATGCGGACGAAACCATCAACGACAGTGCTGCAGCTGTCAGAATAGCGACTTTCTTAAACATGGTTCCTCTCCGGACTTCTTGTCTCTGATTATGATCGATAGTTATCTGTGCCTGTCACCTGCATCAGACAGCTTGTTTGGGTACGATGCGTTCCAGCGCAGTAAAGAGGTGATCGACCGCATCGGCTGACGTAACCCAACCCGGCGAAAGCCGCATCGTGCTACCGCGCGCATCGCAATAGATCTTCTGCTCGCGCAACGCTGAGATCACCGCTGCCGGAACAACTTCGGCTGGCAGGGTCAGCATCACGCTGCCGCCGCGTCGCTCATCGTCAACAGAGGAAACGAGCTTCCAACCAAGATTCTGTGCCCGTGCGATGATGGCATGAGCGCTAACCAGATTATTCGCACGAATGTTATCGACGCCCTGTTCCATCGCCCATTGGATACCCGGCAGAGACGCGACGGACGCTAGTATCGCGGGCGTACCGTGATCCAGACGTCGCGCATCGTCCGCAAAGCTAAACCCGTCGAGATCCCAGGAAAACGGGTTCTCCTGGCTGAACCAGCCGCGAAGCTCTGGCCGCAGATCAGCTAGCAATGACGGCCTGACCTGTACGATCCCCGCACCCGAAGCGCCGCATAACCATTTCAGCGAGGTGGAAACGACGAAATCCGGCTCAACTGTCTTGACTGAGAACGGCAGAACGCCGACACCTTGCGTGATATCGACACCGACCAATGTTCCCATCGCCCGACCATGCGCACAAAGGGCTTCAACATCGACCTTATGTGATGTGGTGGATGAAACGAATGTCAGCAGCGCAACACCCACATCATCCTGCCAGCGCGCAATGAAATCCTCATCGCGTACCCAAGCTTCGCCGGGACGCATAGGCACCGTGTCCAATGTGAAACCAAAGCGCTCTGCGATACCGGCCAGCATGAAATGCAGACTGGGAAAACAATCGGCGGCAACAAGCAACCGCTTCCCACGCAATCGCTCTTCCGGTAGTCCGCCGATGATACTGTAAAGCGCCGTCGTCACATTCTCGGCCGTGGTCAGCGAGCCTTCCGGCGCATCGATCACACCGCGCCACGCATCAATGAAAGTCTGACGGGCCGCAAGCGCGGCAGGCCATTGGCCATCATCCTCCGCAGACCAAACAGCGGAGAAAGCGGACAAGGCTTCCCCCATCTTTTCCGCCTTGCCGGGGAAAGTGCCGATCGAATGATAGAGGAAATAGTCAGACATTTTAGCCCTCAAATATTTTGATCAAAAGATCACAGTATTCGGACGACGTCAATCCGGCTACTTGAGCGAACCGCAAAATTGCATTCTGCGCTACGCTGAATCCATATTAAATAATTGACTTATTTACATTATTTAGAAAAGGCTTGTGAAGCTCGGAAGCTACATCAGAGGCACTATTCCGCGATCAACGTGCGCAAAAGATCCTGCGTATCACGTATATCCGACACCATGGCTTCGCGGGCACGGCCAGCGTCACGCGATTTCATCGCCGCTACGATACGACGGTGATTCCGTGTATAAGCCTTGTCGCCTTCTGCCTTCATGCGCGGCTGCACATAGGCCGACAACATGCGCATATACGGACCATACCGCAACCATAGCGTGTCTATAAGCTGCATGAGAACTTCGGAATGGGACGCCTTATAGATCAGATAATGAAACTCGCGATTGCGATCGAGCATTGCGTAAACCTGTTCCTCGCCAGCGCAAGCTTCGTGAAGGACGATGTTGGCCTCCAGCGCCTCGATTTCCTCCGCAGTGATCGCTTGCACCGCCAATTCAGTGGCAAGACCCTCCACCGTGGCTCGCGCCTGACACAGGTCATCAAGCCTGGCGACGCTGACCGGCGGGACCCGCGCCGAACCATTGCGCGCCACTTCAAGAGCCTTCTCCGCTGCAAGCCGCCGCAATGCTTCGCGCACTGGCATATGGCTGGTATCGAATGTCTGCGACAGCGACGCGATGGTCAGCACCTGACCGGGATCAAAACGACCGATCAGTAGCGCCTCGCGCAACTGCAGGTAGACAGCGTCCTGTACGGTCACTCGGCCGGAAACGGGACCAAATCCTTCGTCGAGTGACAACAAACGGACTCCTTGTTGATTGGCGAACAATACCATGCCGAACTTTTACATGCCGCAGAGGCGAAAACAAGCCGATATATCATTTGATCAAACGCTCAAAACTCGATAAGAAGTCTGCACCAACGGCCCGGAACCCTAACCCGGATCAAGATAGACCAGTACAGGAATGATCAGATGGCACGTTTTGCGCGGCGGATTACCCAAACCTCTCCCAAAAGTTTCGGCATGTTCCAGAAGGCTGCCGCGCTGACTTCCTCCGGCGTTGACCTCATTCATCTTGAACTCGGCCGCCCCTTCCATGACACGCCTGCGCACATCAAGGACGCCGCAATCAAGGCCTTGCGCGACGGTCACGTGCATTACAGCGACATGCGCGGCGAGACAAAGTTACGCAACGCTCTGCAGAAGAAGCTTGCCGATTACAACAAGATCGATGTGACACCCGATGAAATTCTCATGGTCAACGGTCTTACCCAGGCATCTTTCGTTGCTTTCATGGCTCTTCTCGACGAAGGCGATGAAGCAATCCTGCTAGACCCCTATTATCCGCAGCACATCAACAAGATCGAGATGACCGGAGCACGCGTCGTGCTGGCACCTCTCGATCCCAAGACAAATTTCGGCATTAGCAGCGAGTTGATTGAACCGTTGATTACAGCACGTACACGTATGATCGTGCTGGTAAACCCCTCTAACCCGACCGGCCGTGTCTATAGTCGCGCCGAACTGGAAATTCTGGCCGATCTGGCTATCAAGCATGATCTCGTCATCGTCTCGGACGAAGTCTACGAGCAGATTCTGTTCGACGGCGCTGAACATATCTCCATCGCCGCACTGCCGGGCATGAAAGAACGCACCATCTCGATGTTCGCCTTCACCAAGGCCTATGCGATGGATGGATGGCGGCTGGGCTATCTCGTCGCTGATGCATCCCTGATGCCAGCCTTCCTCAAGCTAACGGCCAACGAGATCACTCACGTCAACACCTTTATTCAGTATGGTGCTCTGGCAGCCGTCACAGGCCCGGCGGATATTCTGGACGATATGGTCGCGGACGACCGCCGCAAACGAGACCTCGTTGTGAGCCGCCTCAACCAGATGCCTGGCGTGACATGCGAGAGCCCGGAAGGCACAATCTATGCCTTTCCAGACATTAGCGGCACGGGCCTCACCTCCCAACAGGCTGCCAACATGATCCTTGAGAAAGCCGGCGTCGTTGTGGAGGCTGGCGGCTTTTACGGCAAATCGGGTGACAGCCACTTGCGAGTCTGCTTCGGCTCGGAAAGCTACGAACGGCTCGAACAGGCGATGGATCGGCTGAGTACATTCTTCAACAGCCTCTGACGGGGCCTTTTGCTGACTGGTGGCCCTCACCCAGCTGCTCCCAACGCACCTATCTTTATTAGGCGTGCCTTGCTATCACACTTCGACTGGCACAGCTCACAGTACGATATTTCGATTAATAGAGAGGTACTTTAGATTGCCAGTTAAGGTTCTTTGAGGCTTGCCATCATCAAAAGCAATATGTTTCCTCGCCTTGAACCATTTGAAGCTCAGGCAACCTGCACGAAATGCCCGTCAGAAACCTCATGGTACTTTCTCACAGTCACGATATAATCGACCGGCCGGATCGGGCTTTTGATCTCGTCGATGGAGATGTTGCGACGGATCGACCGTCGAGCAGGATCGGGCACCGGAACAGCAGCTATCAACTTTTGTGTATAGGTATGCTGAGGGTGCTCGAACACCGACGCTCTTGGCCCGATTTCGACGATTTCGCCAAGATGCATCACCGCCACACGATGACTGACCCGTTCCACGACCGCCATATCATGTGAAATGAACAGAAACGCGAGCTTGAGGCTCTGTTGTAAATCCAGCAACAGATTACAGACTTGCGCTTTGATTGACACGTCCAGTGCCGACACCGCTTCGTCGGCCACAATGATTTTAGGGTTCAGCATCAACGCACGTGCAATGGCGATCCGTTGGCGCTGACCACCCGAGAACTCGTGCGGGTATCGTCGCATCATATCAGGCGATAGCCCAACCCTGGTTAGAAGATCCGCCGCTTTATCACGCGCCTGGGCTTTCGTTCCGAGTTTATGCTCAAGAAATGGCTCGCTTACCGCTGAACCGATGCTCATACGAGGATTAAGCGAAGCAAAAGGGTCCTGAAAGATCATCTGAACAGACCGGCGCATATTCCGCATACCGGGTCGGTCAAGCTGCATCACTTCGTAACCGTCAAGTGTCACCTCACCTTCAGTCGGCTCGATCAATCGTGTCAGTGAGCGCCCGGTTGTCGACTTGCCACATCCTGACTCTCCGACAAGTGACAAAGTCTCGCCTGCAAACAACTGAAATGACACATTTTCTACAGCATGAACGACGCCGGCTTACGCGAGAAAAAGCCGGAACGGATATCAAAGCGCGTTGTCAGCCCCCTGACATCAAGAATTGGTGTTTTGGTCTTCTCCACAGTATCCGAGACGTCACCCTGCGACTGCTGTTCTCCCGTTCGTGTATCGATTACCGGAAAACGGAGCGGCAGTTTCCGGTCGCCCATCGAGCCTAATCGCGGCACAGCCGACAAAAGCGCTCGCGTATAGGGCTTCGCACCGCGATAAAAAATATCATCGGTTGCGCCGGTCTCGACCTGCTCGCCGCGATACATGACGATTGTACGATCAGAAACTTCTGCCACGACCCCCATATCATGGGTGATGAATAGCACCGACATGTCTTCCTCTTCCTGCAAAAGCTTGATGAGGTCGAGTATCTGCCCCTGAACAGTGACGTCGAGTGATGTCGTTGGCTCATCCGCTATCAGGAGTTTTGGTCTGGTGGCCAGCGCCATGGCGATCATCACGCGTTGCCGCATTCCACCGGAGAACTGATACGGATATTCATCAAAGCGGCCCTTCGCATTGGGAATGCGAACTTTGTCGAGAAGGCGAATGACTTCCGCTTTGGCTGCGGAAGTGGAGATGTCCCGATGCACGGTCAAGGCTTCCGCGATCTGCTTTCCGATTGGAAAAATCGGGTTGAGCGACGTCATCGGCTCTTGAAAAATCATAGCAATGTCATTGCCGCGCACGCGTCGCATCTGTTCTTCCGGCAACGACAAAAGTTCTTTATCCCCCAGCAATATCCTGCCTTCAATATTGCTCGTCGCCTTGGGCAGAAGCCTCATGATCGATAGTGAAGTGACGGATTTGCCAGACCCGGACTCCCCCACAATTGCAACAGTCTCGCGCGGCGCCACCTCGAAACTAATGTTGCGTATGACCGGCTTCCACGCACTATCTGCGCGGAAAGACGTTGTCAGATTCTCAACTGTAAGGACAGGTGAACTCAGCTCTTTCCCGCTTGAGCCCGGCATCAGAGGCTGCATCCCGATCTCCCTCAGTTCAGTGCGGAAGCTTGTGGCTGATTGACCACAATGGGCAGTGCAGTTTCGGCCAGCGTCACCCAATAGCTGATGCCATACCCAAGCGCTTCGTCGTTAAAATCATAGGCCGCATTGTGCAGATTGGCTGTGTCACCATTTCCTATGAAGAGAAACGCGCCCGGTCGTTCTTCCAGCATATATGAAAAATCTTCCGCTCCCATATGGGGTGGCATGCTGGCATTGACTGCTTTATCCCCAGCCACTTTACGAGCAATGTCTTCGGCAAAGTCTGTTTCCAGATCGTGATTGAACGTCACAGGATAACCACGCTGGTAAGTAACCTCCGCTGTTGCATTATGAGCAGTTGCGGTTGCCTGCGCGACTTCGTTTAACCGCTTCTCGGCAAAATCACGGATCTGTGGCAAAAGCGTCCGTACGGTGCCAGTCATCCTCACAAAGTCAGGAATAACATTGTTCGCATCACCACCATTTGTGGACGCCACCGTTATGACGAGTGAGTTTAGCGGATCAGTTTCGCGGGAGACGATGGACTGCAAGGCGATAACAATATGTGCTGCCGCCAGAACCGGATCAACAGAACGGTGAGGCTGTGCAGCGTGACCGCCGCGGCCCCGCACCGTAATCTCAAAACTGTCTGCCGCTGCCATAACCGGACCTTTGCGAATTGCAAACTGGCCAATTGGCAATTTGGGCTCATTGTGCATGCCATAGACTTCTTTGATGCTGTATTTGTCCATGAAACCGTCATTGATCATGGCGAGGGCACCGCCTCCACCTTCCTCGGCTGGTTGGAAGATCAAAGCTATAGAGCCATTGAAATTGCGGGTTTCAGCCAGATATTGTGCAGCGCCAAGAAGCATGGCTGTGTGCCCGTCATGCCCACAGGAGTGGGCTTTGCCGGGTACTTTGGATGCCCAGGGCTTGCCGCTCGTTTCAAAGATCGGAAGCGCGTCCATATCTGCTCGCAAGCCGATCACCGGACCGTCATTGAGCTTGCCTTTGATGATGCCCACTACGCCAGTTCTTCCAATTCCGGTTTCAACAACATCACAGCCAAAGGATTGCAGTTTTTGGGCAACAAAATCAGCGGTCTTATGAACATCGTACAGTAGTTCTGGATTTTCATGAAGATAACGTCGCCATTCAGCAACGGTTTCCTGCATTTCAGCAACACGATTTATTACAGGCATTCCACACACCTCGGAATTTCAATGTTGTCTTTCGGATTCCGTCAATAATGTGATGCAACGGCTTTTCATTGCAAGCATCAAATTTGATTTTGATCAAAAAATGAACTTGCGATTTTTATGATCAAATATTAATCAATATCACTCATGGAAATTTGGTTGCATATAGCAGATGAAAATATGTTTATTGCCAAATCGAAGGAAAATTAAAGAAATTTAATAAATAAATCTGGATTTTAATTTGAAATTCAAAATAGAGTTTTAATTCTAATAAAGAATAAAAGGGGAATGGCACATGATAAATTATAAAAAGCTTCTACCGGCAATTGTTGCGGTACAAGTTCTGATCAGCGGCACGGCCCATGCAGAGCGCGGCACAGATGGCGATCTGAAAATTCTGTTCTGGCAAGCCGTCTCGACGATGAACCCGTTTCTCTCGGCCGGCACCAAGGAGGTCTTTGCATCATCAATCGTCATTGAACCGCTGGGGCGTTACAATGAGAAAGGTGAATTGGTGCCCTGGCTGGCGAGTGAGATACCCACAATTGAAAACGGTGGCGTTTCCAAAGACCTGCTAACCATGACGTGGAAATTGAAAACGGACGTCAAATGGTCTGATGGCACTCCCTTCACTGCGGATGACGTCGTCTTCACATGGAAATATTGTACGGCACCGGACGGTGGTTGCGCCCAGCGTGCACAGTATGAGGGTATCAAGAACGTTGAGGCTCTCGACCCATATACTGTCAAGATTACCTTTAGTGACATGAAACCCTATCCCTACAGCGCCTTCGCGGGAGCACAATCCCCGATCATTCAGGCGGCGCAGTTCAAGGATTGTATTGGCGCAAAGGCTCCCGGTTGCACCTCGGCGAACTTCGCGCCGGTTGGAACTGGTGCCTTCGTCGTCAAGGATTTCAAACCGAATGACGTCATTAAGCTTGAAGCAAATCCCTATTATCGTGATGCGACCAAGCCGTCTTTCGCCTCAATCACGCTGAAAGGTGGAGGTGACGCTGCCTCTGCTGCCAGGGCCGTGCTCGAAACCGGCGAATATGATTACGCCTGGAACGTGCAGGTAGAGCCGGAAGTGCTGGATGTTATGATGGCTGCAGGCAGAGGCCGGTTGGAAACTTCATTCGGAGCCCAGGTTGAACGTATCAACCTCAATTGGACCAATCCTGATCCATCACTGGGCGACAAACGCTCCACAACGGAAGCAGGCCCACACCCAGCATTGAAAGATCCCGCCGTCCGTCGCGCCCTGTCGTTAGCAATCGACCGCGACATCCTCGTTGAAGCAGGGTACGGCCAATCGGGAAAGCCAACCTGCAATATCGTTCCAGGTCCTGAAGCTTTTGCGTCCACCAAGAACGACAGTTGGTGCCTCAAACAGGATATTGAAGGAGCAAACAAATTGCTCGACGACGCCGGCTGGCAAAAAGGCAGTGATGGCATCCGTACCAAGGATGGCGTGAGGCTATCCTTCCTCTTCTCAACCTCGACCAACTCCGTACGGCAGGCCACGCAGGAACTGGTTAAGGCCATGTGGACAGAAATAGGCGTCGATACAGAACTGAGAAATGCTTCCGCCGCAGTTTTTTTTGGTGGCGACCCAGCCAGCCCGGACACCTTTCAGAAATTCTATGCTGACGTGATCATGTATACGAACACCTTCGACGGCACCGACCCCGAAAAATATCTGGCCACATGGCTATGTGACAAGATGCCAAACCCGGCAAATGGCTGGCAGGGCCAGAATATTCCGCGCTATTGCAATCCAGAATTCGATAGGCTGGTCGGTACTTTGTCAAAAACTTCCGGACTCGAAAAGCGCTCCGAATTCGCCAAACAATTGAATGACATGCTTACAGAAGAAGGCGCACATATACCGCTCGTATATCGCGGCGACCAATCTGCATTTTCTGCCACTCTCGATGGTATCAAGATGAATTCCTGGGATACACAGGTCTGGAACATCGCCGACTGGCATCGCAAGAAATGACCGTCCTTGGACGATTGGAGCACCCTCAACCCGGGTGTATTCGTTGAAGCTTTAGCGGCCACAAATGCCGCATCTCCGTAGATCCATACGGTGGATTTACGGCTGGAGTCTGTGGATGTTCATATATACTTTGCGACGACTATTGTTCGCGATTCCAACGCTGCTGATCATCAGTTTTGTGATTTTTGCGCTGCTTGACCTCGCGCCAAATGACCCAACTGGCGATCTGCCATTGACGATACCGCCGGAAGTGCGAGAACAGATCCGCGCATCGCTGGGCCTCGACCAACCCTTTATTGTTCGATACCTCAAATGGCTGCAACAATTCTTCGTCAATGAGCCGCTCAATATATTTGAAAGCCTGACAGGATGGCAGTTCGGCGATGGAGAACGCTTGCGTGTTCTTTCCTGGGCTACCCGCAGCCCGGTTGTTGATCTGATTGTCCAGCGTTTGCCACAGACGCTTTGGGTCGTCGGACTTGCCTATCTCTTCGGTATTTTACTGGCGGTTCCAATTGGCGTTATATCTGCCTATCGTCAGTATTCGATCTTCGACCAGATCGGCACTTTCATATCGATGGTCGGTTACTCTGTACCGACGTTTTTTACCGGCGTACTGCTCATCGTTGTTTTCTCGTCCTATCTGCAATGGTTTCCATCGATTTATGATACCAACCTCCGCGTGACGGATTTCTCAAGCTTTGTGGCGCAGATAAAACAAATGGTTCTGCCGGTGGCAGTACTCTCCCTCTATAACGCATCGCAAATTACCCGTTTTGTGCGAGCCTCAATGCTCGATAATCTACATCAGGATTATGTTCGCACAGCCCGCGCCAAAGGTGTCCGGGAGAAATCTGTTTTGTTGGTCCATGTGTTGCGCAACAGCTTGATTCCCGTCGTGACCGTGATCGCACTCGGCGTGCCAACAGTATTCTCCGGTGCCATCATCACAGAACAGATTTTTCGTGTGAATGGATTGGGGCAACTGTTGATCACCGCTGTGCAAGGCGCCGACATGCCCCTCGTACAAACCCTAACCTTCATTTTCGCCGTCCTGATCGTGCTCTTCAACCTGATTGCCGACGTTCTCTATGGTATTCTTGATCCGAGGATCCGCTATGACTGACACAACTCTTGTTGTCGCACCACCCAAGGCAACGCGTTCCGCAATAGGAGAAATATGGCATCAGTTCAGTGCCCATAAAGGCGGTGTCATTGGATTGGCTGTCTTCACCACCGTCGTGCTGGCTGTTTATGTTGGCCCGCTCATCCATTCCGTGGCACCAAACGCTATCAACGTACGTGCAAGGAACCAGTGGCCATCTCTGGCACATCCGTTTGGAACGGATAACCTCGGCAAAGACATGTTGGCGCAAGTGCTCGCCGGCGGGCGTATTTCGCTCGCAGTTGGCTTTACGGCTATGCTTCTAGCGTTGTTTGTCGGCACCTTAGTTGGCCTGCTATCCGGCTATTTCCGGCGACTCGATGGGCCACTGATGCGCCTTGCCGATCTTTTTCTTGCCCTGCCATTGCTGCCGTTGCTGCTTGTCGTCATCATGCTTTTCCGTGACACGTTACGCTCGGCCTTCGGACCGGAAACCGGCATATTTCTTCTGGTTGTGTTCGTCATCGGCATCACCAGCTGGATGCACACTGCTCGCATTGTGCGCGGCGACGTGTTGGCTGTGAAAAGTCAGGAGTTTGTGCTCGCGGCGAAATCCGGCGGTACTCGCGAATATCGCATCATCATGCGTCACATTCTTCCGAACGTGCTGTCATCCATCATGGTATCCGCAACCTTGGGCATCGCCTCGGCAATCATCACCGAATCCGCGTTGAGCTTTTTTGGGCTTGGCTTCCCTTCCGATTTCCCCACCTGGGGGCGCCTTCTATTCGATGGCGCCAACTTCCTCCAGCTCACACCATCACGCGTCTTTTGGCCCGGACTGGCAATTTCTCTAACCGTTCTAAGTGTCAACTACATTGGAGACGCCATCCGGGATGCGCTCGATCCTCATTCTGTCAAACGTTAAGACCGTGAATGTGTTGATTTGTAGAACGTATCGACCACTGCTCCATTCGAAGATGAGACAACAAGCAGTATTCAACTTCTCGAAAATTCATCATTATTGGTGATTGAGTGAGGTTAAGACGAAATCAAGAACTGGTTCAAACTCTCTTGAAACTAACCGGAACCAATAGACCAGACATAGCATCTCGCCGTTGTACGCTATCATCCATTCTCAATTCTCAATTGTTCAAAGGAACGGAATGTCACATTTTGATTTTTTCTCCGGTCGCCGTCCCTCGACCTTTGCTACCGAAGCGATGATAGCGACCTCGCATCCACTTTCGACAGCAGCGGGATTGGAAATCCTTCAAGATGGCGGCAATGCTGTGGACGCAGCCATTGCCGCCGTAGCGGTCCAATGCGTCGTCGATCCGTTGATGACGGGTATTGGCGGTGATTGTTTTGCCCTTTATGCGCCTGCAGGCGGGAAGGTCAAGGCCCTTAACGGCTCCGGGCGAGCGCCGGCAGCTGCAAGTGTATCGGCGTTAGCGGAACGGGGCCTCTCTGGAGAAATACCACAGACGAGCCCCCATGCGATAACCGTCCCCGGGGCGATCGCCGCATGGTGTCGCCTTCATGCAGACTTTGGTACGCTCCCGATGGAACGGCTTTTCATCAAGGCGATTGGTTACGCCCAAGATGGCTTTGCCGTGACCCCGCGCGTTGCCATGGATTGGGCGAATAACGCGAATATCGTCTCCGCGGATGAGCATGCAGCTAACATTTTCCTTCCCGGAGGCAAGGCACCAAAAGCCGGTCAGATTATCAAACAGCCCCTTCTCGCTTGTCGACTGGAGGAAATTGCCAGAATAGGTGCTGCAGGCTTTTATGAAGGTGAAACCGCTCGGAAAATGGTGGCGCATCTTCGTTCCCTCGGAGGATTGCACACAGAGGAAGACTTTTCTTCCGCCGCGAACGGTGCGAACTGGGTTGAGCCAATTAGCGCCAGCTATCGAGGCTATGACGTCCACGAATGTCCACCCAATGGTCAGGGCCTGGCTGCGCTTCTGATTTTAAAGATTCTTGAAGGGTTTGACGTCGCTGCCCTCGGTGAAGCTGATCGCATCCACCTCCAGGTGGAGGCGACCAAGATCGCCTATCACCATCGTGACGAACTGATTGCCGATCCCCAACATTGCCCGCATGTCGCCCAACAACTCTTGTCGGACGAGGTCATCGCAATCTTGCGCGCACGTATCGACATGAAGAGGGCGCACTCACCTGTCTTGTGGAATGAGCCGGAACACAAGGATACCATCTATCTCTGTGTCGTGGATGCCCAGGGAAATGCACTATCGTTCATCAACTCGATCTTCCATGCGTTTGGATCGACCCGCCTTGATCCTGCGACTGGAATATTGTTTCACAGCCGAGGCGCATCGTTCCGGCTCATCGAGGGGCATCCGAATGCAATTGGCCCTCGAAAGCGGCCCATGCACACGATAATTCCAGGCATGGTAACCAGAAATGGTAAGACGTTGATGCCCTTTGGCGTCATGGGAGGGCATTATCAGGCCGCCGGACATGCAGCTTTCTTGTCAGGGGTCATAGATCACGGCCTCAGCTTACAAGCTTCGATGGACGAACCACGTTATTTTGGCTTTGGGGGAATACTGGAAGTTGAGCCGACAATGCCGCTTGAAGTCCGGGAGGACCTTGAAAGTCGTGGTCACATTCTCAAAGTTGCAGCCAGACCGATCGGCGGTAGTCAGGCGATCAGAATTAAAAACGGTGTACTTGAGGGTGGTTCAGACAGCCGTAAGGATGGTATCGCTCTGGGCTTTTAAATGTTTCATTGCTGATTTGCGGCACCAGTTGACTCCCTATTCCTTTGGGACGTGGTCCGG
Source organism: Brucella sp. 22210 (assembly GCF_052045675.1). Classification (NCBI taxonomy): domain Bacteria; kingdom Pseudomonadati; phylum Pseudomonadota; class Alphaproteobacteria; order Hyphomicrobiales; family Brucellaceae; genus Brucella; species Brucella sp. 22210. The sequence continues at coordinate 6,500 of NZ_JBQEPD010000029.1, read as the reverse complement.
CAAGCTGAGTTTAAGTTCCTGAAAATTCGTTCATATCAGTGATGGATTGGGGATAAGCGAAATGAAAAACTAGTTCAAACTCTCATGAAACTCCACACTCCGGCGTTTTGATGCAGGGTTTTCATACCGCTGGCCCTGATGCTATCCGTCTGATCAGGTCCCTATCAGCTTAGCGCGTTTTAACGTGCGATACAGCACCGCGAGTTTTACCGCCCCCGCCAAGTACCGACTTATCGCGCTTCATTCTCTCACCACGCCACGAGGCTCTCATCAAAAAGGCAGAGGCTGAAACCCCTGCCTTTTTTGCATTCAAACTGTGTGGCGAACTTATTTCGCCGACCGCAAGGCTGCGCTCAACTCATTCGCACTGATGGTGAGCGCATCGATGCCGGCTCCCACCTGATACCAGAGCTTGGGGTTGAGAAAGACGACATGCCCCTGCTGCCAAGCCCGGGTTTTCGTCACCTCTGGCATTGCTCCCAAACGCGCAGCGAGAGTGCTCGGCTCGCTGCCAACCGCAGCACTGCGGTCGAGAATGAACAACCAGTCGGGATCGGCTGCGAGCGCATTTTGCAGCAGCTTTTCCTGCTTCACGCGGCGCGCCTCTGCTTCAGGCGAGCCGGGTTTCGGACGCGGGCCGCCTTCCGACGCATCGGATTGCGGCATGACGGATTTGATCCCAACAAAATCATAGACCACGCCAAAGCGCGAGCCGGGTGGTTGCGCCGAAACATTTCGGCCCGCCGAAAACAGCACAAGCCCTGTGCCAGCCGCTTTGCCCTGAGTCCTCAAATCCGTCAGGGCGGCTTTCAGCGTTTCAATGCGCTTGGCCGCTGCATCTTCCGCACCAAAGACCTTTGCCAGCTTCTCCGTATTGTCGATGGCGATCTGCGCGATATCGTTTCCGCTCTCGGTGATATCGATCGATGGTGCGATTTTTGCTACTGCATCGAACTTGGTGCGAGAACGCCCCCCGACGATAATCAGGTCTGGCTTCAATGCTTGCAGCGCTGCCTCATCAGGTTCAAACAGGGTGCCAACCGCGGCGTAAGACGATCCCGCATAGTCACCAAGGTAAGCGGGAAAATTCGCGGGCTTATCTTTGGTCTTCGGAACGCCTGCCACGGCCTTAACGCCCAGCGAATGCAGAATATCCAATGCCGCCAGATCGAAGACGGCCACTTTCTGTGGCACGGTCGAAAGTTTGGTTTCGCCGTGCGCATGATGAATGACAGTCTCTTGTGCGGCAACATAGGTCGGCGCCATTGCAATGCTCAACAACGGCAGTACAAGCAGATTTCTGATGAATGTCTTTTGATACATGGTTTCAATTCTTCAGGCACATTCCGAAATCTTTTCACGGCCGCGGAATGTGCGTTGGCCCAAGTCAGAATTTGGAGGTCAGGGAAACGAAATAGCTTCTGCCGTTTTCAGAATACCTGGACTCGGCTTCAGGCTGCTCGTCAAAGATGTTGTTCACGCCAGCACGCAGCGTGAAATTCTCGCTCGGATCATATTTGAACGACGCATTGACCATATTGTAGGCTGATACGTTCTGAGCGGTTACTGTGGTTGCGTCCATGACGTAGTCCACCTGCTTGCCATAGAAATCCATCGAACCGATGACGCTGAAATTCTCGCGTACCCGCCAGGCAAGTTCCGTATGGATGGAATATTCCGGATCGGCGGCAAGCGGTTCGCCTGTTTCCAGATTGATGGATTCGATCAAGTAGGTGAAGGAGTTGCTCCAGGTCACATCCGGATGCAGCTGAACCTTGAGATTGCCTTCAAAACCTTGCGTGCGTGCGCGGTCGACATTGATCTGCTGAACGTACTTCGTACCATCGTCCAGAATCAGCGAGGCCTCACGCGCAGAAGTGATCTTGTCTTTGATATCATTATAGAAATAAGACAGTCCCGCTTCCCAGATATCCTGTGTATAGGCGGCGCCGATTTCGAAACTATTGCTGGTTTCCGGCTGCAAATCCGGATTGCCAACCATTTCGCAGGGACCACCCACTGCGCCGCAGCCTTGACCGCGCGAGGTCTGGACCCAGTTCGGGTTCAACTGGCGCAGATTTGGCGCCTTGAAAGCCTGCGCCCAGCCTGCCTTGAATGACAGATCGTCGTTCAGATCATAATTCAGGTAGATGCGCGGGCTGGCATGGGTGCCGAATTCCTCATGCTGGTCGATACGCAACCCGGCAGTCAGTTTCAGATCGTCCCGGAGCCTGATCTGGTCTTCCATGAAAACGGCAGCCGACCACATACTCGTTTGCGTAGAGCCGGACGTTCCGGTGACGGAATTGGCGATACCGAGATTTTCCGGATCGTTCATATCCTCATAACGGAACTCGCTACCCACCGTCAGATTCTGTTCGAACCAGAAATCCAGCGGCATGGAAACCTTGCCGTCGAGCGTATAGGTGTCGACGGTGATCGCGGTGCCGTCGTCGGGCAAACCATTGGCGTCTGCAGTTGTGTGAAAGTTCTCCGCATGTTCGATCATGCCGGTGATTGTCGAGGTACCAAACTCCCAGTCACCGACATGGCGCAGCGATCCGGTCGTTCTCGTAATCTCGGTGTTGCTGGTATCGATTTCGCCATCCGCCAGGTAAGGGCGATATTTTTCACGTCCGGTGCCGCCTTCAAGCTCGAAAAGCTGTCCTTTGACCGGCGTCCAGGACAATTTTGCATTGATATCGTAATCATCAATGCCGGTCGGCACGGTGATATCGCCGAGCTTTGCCGAATTGCCGGGGTCCTTGCTGCCAATGCTGCCATAGGCTGTCATGGTCAGTTCGTTCGGCACAATCGGGCCGCTGACATAGGCGCTGACCCTCTTGGAAACACCGGTTGCATCGCTTTCAGGCTGGATCCACTCGGTCGTCAACGAGCCGGACCACTTATCACTCGACTTCTTGGTGATAATGTTGACCACACCGCCAAGTGCATCGGAACCATAAAGCGTGGACATCGGACCGCGCACCACTTCGATACGCTCGATGGCATCAACCGGAATCCAGCTGAGGTCGCCATTATAATCGCGAAGCGTGGTCAGGCCCGCATTGATCCGCTTTCCGTCTACCATAAGGAGGGTATAAGCGCTGCCCATACCGCGAATGCTGATGCCGCGTGTGCCGCTGCTGTCAAATCCAACATTGACGCCCGGCACGGTGCGCAGAGCTTCGGTAATGTCCGGCGCACCACGCTGCTGAAGCTGATCCTGATCGACGACAGAGATGCTCGCCGGCGCCTCTTTCAAAGTCGTAGCAATCGACGACGCCGTCAGGACGATCTGATCAAGAACAATCGTATCCGCTTCGGCCTGTTGTTCCTGTTCGGATATGGTTTGGGCCATCGAAGCTGCACCGCTCACAATAAGAGCAGTTGAAAAGCAAGTACTGGCGAGAAGCGCTTTTGAAGCTGATATCCAGCTTTGCTCGTCCCGATGCTTTCGCATAACGCGCTGCGATGAATAGAGCATCATCATCATTCCCATTTAAAGTTGATATCAAAAGTCTTCTTTAAATGGCAATAACAATACGTCAATAATGATATTTTACAATCATTCCAATTTTCGTTTTCTGGAATTATCGATGGATAATTACTATAGTATATCAAAGTTTAAAATGAATTCGATTTCATTTATATTTCTTTATTATTTTCTCCAATCGATCCCAAACAGAAACTATAGAGAATATTTTATGAGTTTATGAACATTAATTATTCTTGATTGCGTAAATCATGTTTTTCCATCGCCAGTGGGCAATTTTCCACAACCGCCAATCACAAAACAAAGCAGTCCATCTTGCTTTGTGGCAAAAAGTCATTCGTAACAAGTGACCGGAAAGACTACAGCTTGGAATGAAAACGGGAGGCGTCGAAGGTTCGGATACCAGACGCCTCCCGTATGAACCATGCACAGATGAGGGAGTACATAGTTCAAGACTTGTTCTTTGATTAGATCAGTATTGCCTGATCTAATTTAGAAAAATATACATATTCGAAATCTAATCAATTGGTTTATTGTAATGAATTATGTCTGAATGTGGCGTTATCTATTTTCATATTTCAAATATTTTTGAGTCTTTTTCAACTTGCGGAGTTCATTGTATTTCGATCGTTCGTCTGTTTAAGCCACTTCTAGCGCGCATCTCCAAATCAAATTGAAACGCGCTCTAGAACTTGGTTGAAACACCGAAATTGAAGTTCTGAACCTCGTCGCTATCAGCTTTCGCGACCGGGAATGCATAGTCAAAACGCAACGGACCAAAAGGAGAAGCCCACATCAGGCTGATGCCAACGGAAGCCCGAAGCGTTTTGTCGTCGCCCTGGGCGCCGGCCGTTTCGTTGCCATAAAGTGTTGCCGCATCGGCGAAGAAAGCCCCACGAATACCAAGGCTCTCCGGCACAGCGGGCATCGGAAACTGAACTTCGGCTGTAGCACTGAAATAGGTTGTACCGCCAAGCCAATACCGCTCGCCACTGGCTGAATCCTGATAGGCGCCAATCCCATTATACTGGAACCCGCGAATGATATCGCTGCTGCCCTTGAAGAGATCGAAAATGCGAACGCCGTCGCCATCATAATCATAGATGTAGCCACCACCGACACCCAACATACCGACGATGTCGGCTTCCTGAGCAAGCGTCTTATAGTAGTTGCCCTTGAAGGTTGTCTTTACATACTTGGCATCGCCACCGAGACCTGCAAACTCCTGCATGAACTTGCCATAAAGGCCATCATGGGGGTTCTTCATATCATCAATGGAATTATAGGTCAGTGAATAGCTAACAGAAGAGCGAACCCAAGGGCTGTTCTCCACCGCGTCAATGATTGCTGGAGCATAATAGCTTGACGGATCAGCAACATCGTCGTCAAATTCATACTTGTCTTGGACAAGATTATACGCCAAGCCCAGAGAAAGATTGTCAGATATGGGCAAGCCAGCGCGGATGGTGCCACCAGTCTGTTCGACATAATAATCATCGTTTACAGTGTAGGTTCGACGGAAGACATCGAAGCCTACCGACATACGCGACCCTAGAAAATAAGGCTCGGTAAAGGACAGGCCGTAATTTTGAACATCGTCAGTACCAAGGCCGGCGCTCAATTTGACGTACTGGCCACGACCAAGGAAATTGCGCTCCGTAACGGCTGCCTCTACTGATGGCCCCGGCGTTTCACCGCCGGTGGTGTAGCCGCCGCCGATGGAGAATTCACCGGTAGACTTTTCCACAACATCAACAACCAGGATCACCTGATCCGGCTCGGAGCCCGGAGCGGTCGAGATATTGACCGTCTGGAAGAAATCCAGAGCTTCAAGACGACGCTTGGCGCGCTGCACCATGACCTGATTGAAGGCATCGCCTTCGTTCATGTCGAACTCACGACGAATCACGTAGTCGCGCGTCTTGTCGTTGCCGCGGATTTCAATGCGCTGAATGTAAGCGCGCGGACCCTGATCGACACTGTAAACGACCGAGATCGTGCGGTTTTCGAAGTTACGATCGCCGCGCGGCTCAACCTTGGCAAAAGCATAACCGCTACCGGCAACGCTTTCGGTCACAGCCAGAACGGAATCTTCAACTTCCTTGGCGCTATAAGCGCGACCCGAACGGGTCTTCACGAGACCGCCGAGCGCGTTGGTATCAACGCCATCAACGGTGCTTTCAACGCTCACATCACCAAAGGTATAACGCTGACCTTCATCGACCGTGATGGTGATCGTGTATTCATTGGTCGACGGATCAAGAACCGCATTCGACGAAACAACGCGGAAATCCGCGTAGCCGCGATTGTAATAGAAGCGACGCAGCGTTTCTTCGTCAGCCTGCAAACGGCCTTCGTCGTAAACGTCATTACGGGTCAGCCACGACAGCGGGTTCGAACGCTTGGTGGAGATGACATCGCGCAGACGACGGCCGCTATAGGCCTGATTGCCGACGAATTCGATATTGGAAATCTTGGTGCGCGAGCCTTCGTTGACTTCATAGACAACGTTGACGCGACCCTGACCGAGATCGACGGTGCGTGCATTCACGGTCGCATCGCTGCGTCCGATATGTGCATAGGCAGCCTTGATGGCTTCCTTGTCCGATTCCATCGTCGCCGCATCGTAAGGCGAACGCGGCTTCAGCTGGACGGCGCGCGTCAGATCAGGATCCTTGATCTTCTTGTTGCCCTGGAACAGGACATTATTGACCACGGAACGTTCGTTCACGGTCACGACGAGCGTGCTGCCGGACTGATTGATGCGAACATCCGAAAACAGGCCCATGGCGAAAAGACGCTTCACCGCAGCATCAATATCAGCGCTGGTGAAGGCCTTACCCGGACGAATGTCGATATTGTCGCGAATGGACTGCGCATCAACACGCGTATTGCCGCGAACGTCGATACGGCTCACAACGGCAGCTTCCGCGACATTCACGGATGCCAGCGAGAGCGCTGCAGTACCCGAAGCCACTAGAGCCACCGACATGGCGAGCGCAGA
>NZ_JBQEPD010000028.1:0-42651 GCF_052045675.1 Brucella sp. 22210 | reverse complement strand
TCTGCGCTCGCCATGTCGGTGGCTCTAGTGGCTTCGGGTACTGCAGCGCTCTCGCTGGCATCCGTGAATGTCGCGGAAGCTGCCGTTGTGAGCCGTATCGACGTTCGCGGCAATACGCGTGTTGATGCGCAGTCCATTCGCGACAATATCGACATTCGTCCGGGTAAGGCCTTCACCAGCGCTGATATTGATGCTGCGGTGAAGCGTCTTTTCGCCATGGGCCTGTTTTCGGATGTTCGCATCAATCAGTCCGGCAGCACGCTCGTCGTGACCGTGAACGAACGTTCCGTGGTCAATAATGTCCTGTTCCAGGGCAACAAGAAGATCAAGGATCCTGATCTGACGCGCGCCGTCCAGCTGAAGCCGCGTTCGCCTTACGATGCGGCGACGATGGAATCGGACAAGGAAGCCATCAAGGCTGCCTATGCACATATCGGACGCAGCGATGCGACCGTGAATGCACGCACCGTCGATCTCGGTCAGGGTCGCGTCAACGTTGTCTATGAAGTCAACGAAGGCTCGCGCACCAAGATTTCCAATATCGAATTCGTCGGCAATCAGGCCTATAGCGGCCGTCGTCTGCGCGATGTCATCTCCACCAAGCGTTCGAACCCGCTGTCGTGGCTGACCCGTAATGACGTTTACGACGAAGGCCGTTTGCAGGCTGACGAAGAAACGCTGCGTCGCTTCTATTACAATCGCGGCTACGCGGATTTCCGCGTTGTTTCGTCGAATGCGGTTCTTGATCCGTCGACCAATGAATACACGATCACCATCACGGTCGATGAAGGTCAGCGTTATACCTTTGGTGATGTGAGCGTTGAAAGCACCGTTGATGGCGTTGATACCAACGCGCTCGGCGGTCTCGTGAAGACCCGTTCGGGTCGCGCTTATAGCGCCAAGGAAGTTGAAGATTCCGTTCTGGCTGTGACCGAAAGCGTTGCCGGTAGCGGTTATGCTTTTGCCAAGGTTGAGCCGCGCGGCGATCGTAACTTCGAAAACCGCACGATCTCGGTCGTTTACAGTGTCGATCAGGGTCCGCGCGCTTACATTCAGCGCATTGAAATCCGCGGCAACGACAAGACGCGCGACTACGTGATTCGTCGTGAGTTCGACATGAACGAAGGCGATGCCTTCAATCAGGTCATGGTGCAGCGCGCCAAGCGTCGTCTTGAAGCTCTGGATTTCTTCCAGACGGTCAATATCTCGACCGCTCCGGGCTCCGAGCCGGATCAGGTGATCCTGGTTGTCGACGTTGTGGAAAAGTCTACCGGTGAATTCTCCATCGGCGGCGGCTACACCACCGGCGGTGAAACGCCGGGTGCGTCGGTCGAAGGTGCGATCACCGAGCGTAACTTCCTCGGTCGCGGCCAGTATATCCGTCTTAGCGCCGGTGCCGGTCAGGACGATATGCGCAATTACGGCCTGTCCTTCACCGAGCCTTACTTCCTCGGCTATCGTATCTCCGCAGGTTTCGACGTGTTCCGTCGCAGCTATCGCGTGAACGACGACTACGATGTCGAGCAGACCGGTGGTACGATTCGTTTCGGCCTTCCGATCACCGAGAACTTCTCGGTTGGTCTCGCCTACAACCTGGTTCAGGAAAAGTATGACCTGTTCCGTGACAACATCGATAATTACTACGCTCCGGCTCTGGTCGAAGCAGCCGAAAACAGCCCATGGCTGCGTTCGTCTGTCAGCTACTCGCTGACGTATAATTCCATCGATGACCTGAAGAACCCGCATGACGGCCTCTATGGCAAGTTCACGCAGGAATTCGCGGGCCTTGGTGGCGATGCGAAGTTCATGAAGACGACCTTCAAGGGTAACTACTACAAGACGCTTGCTCAGGAAGCCGACATTGTCGGTATGCTGGGTGTCGGTGGTGGTTATATCCATGAATTTGGTAGCGACGGCGTCCGTATCTTCGATCTGTTCAAGAACAATTCGGACATCATTCGCGGCTTCAAGTTCAACGGTATTGGTCGTTACCAGGATTCGGCTAGCGGCCAGCGTTACTGGCTCGGTGGTACGACCTACATCAACGGTACGGCTGAAGTTCAGTTCCCGATGCCTGTTGTTCCTGAGAGCCTCGGCATTCGCGGTGCATTCTTCGCGGATGCGGCGATGCTCTACGGTGGTGCAGACGAACTGGGCGGCTCGCCGGTTTTGGGCGACGACAAGAAGCTTCGCGCTTCGGTCGGCCTCAGCCTGATGTGGGCTTCGCCGTTCGGTCCGCTGCGCTTTGACTATGCATTCCCGGTCGCGAAGGCTGATACCGATAAGGTTCAGAACTTCAACTTCGGTGTTTCGACCAAGTTCTAACCGATTTGCCTTTCCCCGGGGCGGCTACGCCCCGGGAGAGAAAGTGTACTGATGGCAGATCCTGTCTTTTTCTCGCCTTCTCGTGAACTCACGATTGGCGATGTGGCTGATTTCACCGGTGCAAGACTTCGTGACCCGAAGCTTGCACCGCGTTCTGTTGAGCGCCTGGCTTCCATGAAGGATGCCGGAGAGGGTTCGCTTATCTTCGTGGAAGGTAAAAAGAACGCCGAGGCGCTGGCCGGAATCAAGGCTGCTGGTGTTCTTTGCAAGGAAGACATTGCGCCAAGCGTGCCTTCGCATATGGCTGCGCTGATTACCCGCAACCCGCATCGCGATTTTTCGGCTGTCGGACGCATGTTGTTTCCAACGTCGGCCAAGCTGGAAAGCTGGTTTGGCGAAACTGGTATTTCCCCACAAGCATTCATTCATCCGTCGGCACATATCGAAGATGGCGCAACGATTGAAGCGGGTGCGGTGATCGGTAAGGGCGTAACCGTTGGTTCGGGCACCTTGATCGCTGCTACGGCTGTGATTGGTGAAAACTGCCAGATTGGACGCGACAGCTATGTTGCGCCGGGTGTGACCGTCCAATGCTCTTTCATCGGCAATCGCGTTTTGCTGCATCCGGGCGTGCGCATCGGCCAGGACGGTTTTGGCTATGTGCCCGGTGCTGCCGGTCTTGAAAAAGTCCCGCAAATCGGCCGTGTCATTATTCAGGACAATGTGGAGATCGGCGCCAATACGACGGTTGATCGTGGAGCGCTGACCGACACGGTGATCGGCGAGGGCTCCAAGATCGATAACCTTGTCCAGATTGCGCATAATGTGCGCGTCGGTCGGTTCTGTCTTATTGCCGCGCATTGCGGTATTTCCGGAAGCTGTGTGATCGGTGACGGGACCATGCTCGGTGGTCGCGTCGGTATTGCGGATCACCTTATTATCGGCTCGGGCGTGCAAATTGCAGCTGGGAGCGGCGTTATGAACGATATACCCGATGGAGAACGTTGGGGTGGTCTTCCCGCACGTCCTATCAAGCAGTGGTTCCGCGATATCGCGAACATTCGCAGCATCGGGCAATCAAGAAAGGAGCAATCCTCAGATGAGTGATACGGAACAGACGAAACTCGAAGCAGCAGATATTCAAGAACTTCTGGCCGTGCTTCCGCACCGTTATCCTTTTCTGCTGATCGATCGCGTCGTTAATATCAATGGCGATCTGTCGGCAACCGGCATCAAGAACGTCACGATCAATGAGCCGCATTTTACTGGACATTTTCCGGAAAAGCCGATCATGCCGGGCGTATTGATCATTGAGGCCATGGCGCAGACCGCCGGTGCAATCTCGCTGCTTCAGCGCAAGACTGGCCGCCCCGGCGTTGTCTATTTCATGACCATCGACAATGCGAAGTTCCGCCGTCCGGTCATTCCGGGTGACCGTCTGCTTCTGCATGTCAAAAAAGTGAAACAGCGCGCCAATATTTCGAAGTATGAATGCGTGGCTGAAGTTGATGGTGTGAAAGTTGCCGAAGCAGAAGTTGCGGCAATGATTAATGCCGGTGAAGAAAGCCAGTGAGCATTACAATGAAAGAAACAATCATTCACCCCACCGCTCTTGTTGAGCCGGGCGTGGAACTGGGCCAGGGTGTGTCTGTCGGGCCTTTCTGTCATATTCAATCGGGCGCCGTCATTGGCGACAATTCCGTTCTGATGAGCCATGTGGTTGTCACGGGCGGAACCACGCTTGGCGCGGGTGCGAAGGTCTATCCGCATGCTGTTCTCGGTTGCGATCCGCAGAACGGCAAGCACAAGGGTGGCCCAACGACACTCACGGTCGGCGCGAATTGCCTCATCCGTGAAGGCGTCACCATGCATCGCGGCTCGGACAGCGCGCGCGGCTATACTTCGGTGGGCAGCGATTGCACCTTCCTCGCTTATGCGCATGTGGCGCATGATTGCGATGTTGGCGATCACGTCACCTTCTCGAACAATGTCATGATCGGCGGTCACACGACCATCGAACACCACGCCATTCTGGGCGGCGGTGCGGCCGTGCATCAGTTCGTGCGTGTCGGCCATCATGCATTTGTCGGCGGTATGGCTGGCGTTGTGGGTGATGTTATTCCTTATGGCATGGTCATTGGCAATCACGCGCATCTGGGCGGCCTCAATATTGTCGGCATGAAGCGTTCCGGCATGCAGCGCGCGGAAATCCACATGCTGCGTCATGCCGTGCGCATGCTGTTCGATCGTACCAAGCCGGTTCGTGATCGCGCTGCCGACGTGCTGGCGGCGTTTCCTGAATCTCAGGCTGTTGCCGATATGATTACTTTCATCAGTGTCGACGCGAAACGCGCCTATACAACGCCACCACTCGACGCGGCTCATGGCGGAGTCGGGCATGACAGCGACGAAAGCTGAATCTTTGGCGCGTCCGCCCCTTGAGGGCGGGCGTGTCGGTATTATTGCGGGCAACGGCCTGTTGCCCATTGCGGTGGCCGAGGCGCTTCAGAGCGCCGGTACCCCCCCATTCATCGTCCCCCTGCGTGAAGAAGCCGACCGGGTGCTCTACAATTACGAGCATCAGGAAATTTCAATGGTCGAATTCGCAAAGCTGATTCGGTCCATGAAGGCTGCTGGCGTTTCGCAAGTCGTTCTCGCTGGCGGGGTGCGCAACAGGCCGCATCTTGGCGATTTGAAGCTCGATTGGCCGACATTGCGGGGCATTCCCTATGTGCTGCGGGCACTGGGGCAGGGTGACGACGCTTTGCTGCGCGCCTTTATAGGCCTGCTCGAATCATTCGGCTTCAAGGTCGTGGGCGCGCATGAAGTTGTGCCAGATCTTCTGTCTCCTTCGCCTGCTCGTATTCTCACCAAAGTTGCGCCCGATGCGCGCGAAACTGCGAATATGAAGCTGGCTATGGAGTCCGCTTTGCGGCTTGGCGATCTCGACGTCGGACAGGGTGCTGTTGCAACGGGCGGTCGTGTTGTGGCGCTGGAAGGCGCGGAAGGTACCGATCTGATGATCGAGCGCGTTCGTGAGCTGCGTGAAGCCGGGCGTATTCCCAAGCGTGGCGGGGTCCTTGTGAAAATGGCCAAACCTCGTCAGGATGAGCGGGCGGATTTGCCTGCCATCGGCATTTCCACTGTGCTGAATGCCAAACGTGCCGGTCTTGCAGGAATTGCAGTTGAGGCGGGGCGCACATTTATCCTAGGTTTCGGCGAAACCATTGCGGCTGCAAATGAAAGCGGTCTCTTCATAGAGACGATCAGTCGGGACAAAAAGGACGCTTAAGCTTGAGTAACACCAGCCGGCCATTGAAAATAGCAATCGTGGCCGGTGAAGAATCCGGCGATCTTCTCGGTGCGGATTTGATCGACGCTTTGCGTCAACAGACCGACAGGCTGGTCGATCTTGTCGGTGTCGGTGGCGACCACCTAGCTGCTCGTGGCCTTAAAACCTTCTTCGACCCTCATGAAATTGCTCTCATGGGGCTTGGCGCGGTCATCAAGAACCTGCCGGGACTGGTGTTGCGCATCCGACAGACGGCACGGCAGATCGTGGCGGAAAAGCCGGATTGCGTTTTGCTCATCGACAGTCCGGATTTCACTCATCGCGTGGCAAAGAAGATCAGAGCCGCCGCTCCGTCCATTCCGATTGTCAAATATATAGCTCCCAGCGTCTGGGCCTGGCGTCCGCAGCGTGCACGCGCCATGCGCGCCTATATCGACCATGTGCTCACGGTATTGCCGTTCGAGGTTGATGTGATGGAGCGGCTGAATGGCCCTCAGTCAACCTATGTCGGGCATCGTCTGTCGAGTTATGCGCCTATCCTCGATACGCGTGCTGCACAGCTGGCGCTTGAACCGCAGCGGTCTGAAGCCGGCAAACATACATTGCTTTTGCTGCCCGGTTCGCGTCGCACGGAAATCCAGATGCTGATGGAACCCTTCGGCAAGACAGTCGAAGAGCTTTCGTCGCGAGTTGAAAAGCTTGAGGTTATTCTGCCTACCTTGCCGCGTATCGAGGCAATGGTGCGTGAACTTTCGCGAGACTGGACAGTTAAGCCGTTGATCGTCGTCGGTGACGAAGAGAAATGGAAGGCTTTTGCGCGGGCCGATGCTGCGCTTGCCGCTTCCGGCACTGTTTCGCTGGAACTGGCGCTGTCACGCATTCCAAGCGTGCTTTCCTACAAGGCGGACTGGTTTGCGCGAAAATTTCTGGTGCCCAAGATCACGATCTGGAGCGCAGCGCTTCCTAACATCATCGCTGATGAACCGGTGGTGCCGGAGTTTTTCAATGAATTTGTCCGTCCGGGGATGTTGGCCCGCAATGTGGAGCGTTTGATGCGCCCCGGTTCGGCACGTCAGGCGCAGCTGGACGGCTTTGACGCGGTTGCTTCGGTCATGTCAACAGAGCGGCCTTCCGGCGAGATTGGAGCACGGGTTCTGCTTGATGTTATCGAAAGCGGTCGCAAGGGCTGAACGGTTTCGTCAATACGGGAACCGCTACGGATAAAAAGAAACCCCGGTCGCCATTGGCAACCGGGGTTTTGTTTTCAGCGTTTGTCGCGCTTATTTGCGCTTTGCAACCGGCACGTAGTCGCGTTCTGTGGCGCCCGTGTAGAGCTGGCGCGGACGGCCGATCTTCTGCTGCGGATCTTCGATCATTTCCTTCCACTGTGCGACCCAGCCGACGGTGCGGGCGAGTGCAAAGAGAACCGTGAACATTTCGGTCGGGAAGCCGAGAGCCTTCAGCGTGATACCGGAGTAGAAGTCGATATTCGGATAGAGCTTCTTCTCGATGAAATACTCGTCGGTCAGAGCGATCTTTTCCAGTTCCATTGCAACGTCGAGCAACGGATCGTCCTTGATGCCCAGTTCGCCCAGAACTTCATGGCAGGTCTTCTGCATGATCTTGGCGCGCGGATCGTAGTTCTTGTAAACGCGGTGACCGAAGCCCATCAGGCGGAACGGATCGTTCTTGTCCTTGGCGCGTGCGACGAACTCCGGAATGCGATCCACAGAGCCGATTTCAGCCAGCATGTTGAGCGCTGCTTCGTTCGCACCGCCATGGGCAGGGCCCCAGAGGCAGGCAACGCCAGCTGCGATGCAGGCGAATGGGTTGGCGCCCGACGAACCGGCAAGACGTACGGTCGATGTCGAAGCATTCTGCTCGTGATCGGCGTGCAGGATGAAGATGCGGTCCATGGCGCGGGCCAGAACCGGATTGACCTTGTAATCCTCGCAAGGAACGCCAAAGCACATGTGCAGGAAGTTCGATGCGAAATCGAGATCGTTCTTCGGGTACATGAACGGCTGGCCGATATGGTACTTATAAGCCATTGCAGCGAGCGTCGGCACCTTGGCGATCAGGCGGATCGAAGCGACCATGCGCTGATGTGGATCGGTAATGTCGGTCGAGTCGTGGTAGAAGGCGGACATGGCGCCAACACAGCCAACCATGACAGCCATTGGATGCGCGTCGCGGCGGAAGCCGGTGAAGAAGCGCGTCATCTGTTCGTGGATCATCGTGTGACGGGTCACGCGATAGTCGAAATCGGCCTTCTGGGTTGCCGTCGGCAGTTCACCGTAAAGCAGCAGGTAGCAGGTTTCGAGGAAGTCGCCGTGCTCGGCAAGCTGGTCAATCGGATAGCCGCGATAGAGCAGGGTGCCTTCGTCGCCATCGATATAGGTGATCTTGGACTCGCACGATGCGGTCGAGGTGAAACCTGGATCGTAAGTGAACGCATGCGAATTCTTGTAAAGCGGACCGATATCGACGACGTCCGGCCCGACAGTGCCTTGTCGCACAGGCAGATCGAACGTATTGCCGTCGAGAGTAAAGCTGGCTGTCTTAGCTGACATCATGTTTCCTTTCATGTCCACTTTGCCGCCTTAGGCGGCAGTATTGCATTCGCTGCTATAACTTGTCTCGTATCTCTTGGCGGGCACCCCAAAACAGCGGGATGCCCGATTTTTAACGCATTACGGCTACGATTTTGATCGCCAAACTATCCCAAACCGTCCGTGATGCAATGCGAAATTTGAACTATTTAAGCGAGTTATGTCACGTCAGCGTGAATGATAGCACCTTAACCGATTTGATCGCGAATACGGCCCAAAGACTCTTCACGACCCAGTACAAAAAGCACATCAAAGACGCCCGGTGAGGTAGCGCGACCGGTCAGGGCAGCACGCAGCGGTTGCGCAATCTTGCCCAGTTTCAGTCCGGTTTTTTCTGCATGGGCGCGAACCACCGCATCCAGTGATTCAATGACCCAATCTCCGGCAGCTTCCAGATCGGGCAGCACGGATTTCAAAACGGCGCGGCCCTCTTCGTTAAGCAGCGAGGCGGCCTTTTCGTCCAGATCGAGCGGGCGGGCTGCAAAGATGAACTTCGCGCCGTCTGCCAGTTCAACAAGCGTCTTGGCGCGGTCCTTGAGGCCCGACATGGCTGCGAGGAGCTGCGCGCTGCGCTTGTCGTCGAGCGCTGCGGCGAGTTCCTTGCCGCCTTCGATTTCCGGCAGGACAGCCACCAGAGCGTCGAACAGTGTCTTGTCGTCGCTGCCACGCATATAAAGACCGTTGATCGCTTCGAGCTTCTGGAAGTCGAAACGGGCAGCGCCCTTGTTGATGTCCGTCACGTCGAACCATTCGATCATTTGTTCGGTCGACATGATTTCGTCGTCACCATGGCTCCAGCCAAGACGGACGAGATAATTGCGGAGTGCTGCCGGCAGGTAGCCCATGGCGCGATAGGCATCGACGCCAAGAGCGCCGTGACGCTTGGAAAGCTTCGCGCCGTCCGCACCATGGATCAGCGGAATATGCGACATCTGCGGCACATCCCAACCCATGGCGTCGTAGATCACGGTCTGGCGCGCTGCATTCGTCAAATGATCGTCGCCGCGGATGATATGCGTGACGCCCATATCGTGGTCGTCAACGACAACCGCGTGCATATAGGTCGGTGTGCCGTCGGAGCGCAGAATGATGAAATCATCGAGATCCTTGTTGGGAAAGCGCACATCGCCCTGTACGGCGTCGCGTACGAGTGTTTCGCCTTCCTGCGGCGCCTTGATGCGAATGACAGGCTTTACACCTGCAGGCGCTTCGGACGGATCGCGGTCGCGCCAGCGGCCATCATAACGCGGCGGGCGGCCTTCGGCACGCGCCTTCTCGCGCATTTCTTCCAGCTCTTCCGGCGTCGTGTAGCAGTAATAGGCTTTGCCTAGAGCGACGAGTTCTTCGGCGACTTCGCGGTGACGTGGAGCGCGCTCGAACTGCGAGATCGCATCGCCTTCCCAGTCGAGACCAAGCCAGGTCAGACCGTCGAGAATGGCGGCAGTGGCTGCATCGGTGGAACGTTCACGGTCGGTGTCTTCAATACGCAGCAGCATCTTGCCGCCCGTGTGCTTGGCATAAAGCCAGTTGAACAGGGCAGTACGGGCACCGCCGATATGAAGATAACCCGTGGGCGAAGGGGCAAAACGGGTGACGACCGGTTTCGACATGGTAGCTCCACTTTATTGCGCGCCCGTCAAGACAGCGGCAATTGCCGGGGCAGGGGCGCAAAACTGAATTCCGATACTCGCTTCCAAAGAGCGAGAACGAGGATTTCTATAACGAAACCCTCTCGATTTCGACTGGCGTTCATGTAGCATAGGCAGCACTACGCGCAAGGGCTTCGCGTTTGTTTCGGCTCCTTGCGGCATTGTTCTTTTGGGGTATTTCGACAAAAAGACCTTTTTTGCAGTCAGGCGGGGGCATGACGCGCTTAGGTGATATGGCCAAGGCTTCGGATGAGGCCAATGAGCGGGCGCTTGTCAAAAGCCTGCCCGATGGCCTGACGCGTTCTTATCTTCCAGAACCGTGGCCTGAACTCACAACCGCGCCTGCCGATCATGATGATCAAGATCAGCCGCCTGACGCTCAACCAACCGGCTGGCGCGACACCGTTGCCGACATGGCGCGGAAAACTCCCGCTGCTTTCGCGGAAGCCATCCATCTCGAAACGGCGCGCGGAATTTTCTTTCTGCTGATTCCAATATTCAGTGGCCTCGGTGCGATTGTCTATTTCACCCTGCCTTTCGAACCTGATTGGACGCCCATTTTGGCCCTGCTGGCCGGGCTGGTTACCATTCGCATATTGGCGCGGAAGCAATTCTTTGCCGGGCAGGTGCTGACATTGGCAGTTGCTTTCCAGCTTGGTCTTGTGAGCGGCAAATGGGAAACCGTACGCATGGCAACGCCGATGCTCGGTTCCGATGTGTCGACGCGTGTCACTGGCCGGGTTGTTGCACTGGATGCACAGGATAATGGAAGCTGGCGTATCACGCTCGATTTGCTGTTAACAGAGCGCCCGACACTTCGCTTTTCACCGACACGTATTCGCATCAATGCGCGAGATATACCGGCGGATACATCGATCGGCGGCGGATTGACCGGCTTTGCGCGGTTGCGGGTGCCGTCAGGCCCGGTCCGTCCGGGCAATTACGACTTTTCCTTCCATGCCTATTTCAACGGTATCGGAGCAAACGGGTTCTTTCTGGGAAATCCGAAGACGGCAAATGTTCCGCCACAGACAAGCCTGACGGCAGAAATCAGCGAATGGATTGCCTTGCTCCGGGTGCGCGTGTCGGAACGGGTCGAGGAGGTGATCGGCGGCGAAGATGGCAATGTCACCGCCGCATTGATCGCCGGTACGCGCGGTGGCATCAGCGAGGAGACCAATGAGGACCTTCGCAAGGCCGGTCTGGCGCATATTCTCTCAATATCAGGTCTGCACATGGCGCTGGCGGCGGGTGTCGTGATGTTTGCTCTCAGGTCTGCCTTTGCGCTTTTTCCAGCCTTTAGCGTCCGACATCCGGTCAAGAAATATGCAGCTTTCCTGTCGTTGCTAAGCTGCACGTTTTATCTCGCCATGTCTGGTGCTGATGTTGCAGCCCAGCGCAGCTATGTGATGATCGCCGTCATGCTTAGCGCATTGCTGTTTGACCGTGCTGCACTCAGCATGCGCAATGTGGCAGTCGCCGGTATGGTGACAATAGCAATCTCACCGCATGAAATACTCGGGCCGAGTTTCCAGATGTCTTATTCGGC
Organism: Brucella sp. 22210; assembly: GCF_052045675.1. Lineage (NCBI taxonomy): Bacteria > Pseudomonadati > Pseudomonadota > Alphaproteobacteria > Hyphomicrobiales > Brucellaceae > Brucella > Brucella sp. 22210. Next base: position 31,224 of record NZ_JBQEPD010000028.1, on the reverse strand, counting down.
TACGGCAGCGTTGATTGCCGGCTATGCGTGGTGGGGAACGCGTAAAGCCAAAAAAATACAGGATGTGGAGAGGCGTGCGGCTTCGTCGGCAGCCGGATTGCCAATGAAGATCGTCAAATCAGCTATTGCCGCTGCCGGAACTTCGCTTGTGGCAGGAATTGCGAGCGGTATTTTCGCCGCCTACCATTTCAACAATACCGCGCCATTCGGGCTGATTGGCAATGTGCTGGCCGATCCGGTGATCGCCACACTGGTCATGCCCTTTTCCGTTCTGGGCCTCGTACTGATGCCACTTGGCCTTGATTGGCTGCCGTTGACCATTGCCGGGTCTGGTATCTGGATCGTCCGCACCCTTGCGAGCATGATCGCGTCATGGTCGCCTGATGGTAATCCCGGAGCAATGCCGATCACAGCGCTCGCATTCTGGACCATAGCGCTCGTGATCGCTGTATTGTTCACAACGCGATTCAAGATTCTGGCGTTACCATTTGTTTTAGCGGGATTTATTGCTTTCCTGCATGAGCCATTCCCGGATGTTGTGATATCCGAAGATGCAAAGCTGGTTGGGGTTCGTCTGCCCGATGGGCGTTTTGCTGTGAACCGCGACAGACCGTCAAAGTTCACAATAGACAACTGGAAAACAGCCTATCTCGCAACGCAATTTTTAATACCGCAACACGCAAAAGACAGGCTTCGCGGAATACCAACTGACGGCTTTATCTGCGAAGACGAACTCTGCACGATCACCCTGCGCGATGAGCGAGTACTGGCCTATACGGCTGACCCCGCAATTCAGGACATCGCGTGTGATGTGGGTGATGTCGTTATCCTCGCCATCGCCGGGAAAACACCGGGATGTGCGCATCAGGAGAAGCTCGTTATCAACCGCCGCGATCTGGCGTTGCGAGGCACAGTGGAGATGAGACTTGGCGACAAGAAAGACACGACCGGCAATTCTATCGTGGCTCTTGCTGGCGATCTGACGTCCGTAAACGACAGCACACCTCAGCGGCATAATTTTGCCGATCCACGTTATGACGACAGGCTCGCCTTCGCCATCGATGAGCCACGGCGTCCGTGGCATCTGTTCCGGCTCTATTCGCGCGCGGCACGTGGCTTACCTGATCAGGAATACAAGAAGAAGCAGCCTGCTCAAAAGGCAGAAACGCAATGCCCGGCCACTGACGATCAGGGGCCGGGCAGATGCGAATGATAATAGTGTTTTGAGCGCTTCGCGATTCAATTAGTCGGCGGATCAAGCCGTCATTTCACGCATGTCCGTCCGAAAACGCGGTTCCATTTTCGGATCTAACGATCAGTACCGGCGGATCAATCCGACCAGCTTGCCCTGCACGCGAACTCGGTCTGGGCCGAAGATACGTGTTTCATAAGCTGGGTTTGCGGCTTCAAGCGCAATAGATGCGCCCTTGCGGCGGAACCGCTTCAAAGTTGCTTCTTCATCATCAACCAGTGCGACAACGATTTCACCCGGATTGGCGATATCGCCGCGCTTGATGATCACCGTATCGCCATCGAAAATCCCGGCCTCGATCATCGAGTCGCCCTTGACCTCCAGCGCATAATGTTCGCCCGCGCCGATCATTTCCGGGGGGAGGCTGAGCGAATGCGTCTGGCTTTGAATGGCTGAGATCGGCACACCGGCGGCGATCCGCCCCATGACCGGCACCGATACGGTTGCCGAAACATCATCATTGGTCGCAACAGGTGCGGAGCGTAACGGCTGCACGGGTGCAGGAGGGGCTTTGCCCAGACTGCCTTCGATGACGCTTGGCGCAAATTTCTTCTGCGCGTTCAGTCCCGGTGCAATCGAATCCGGCAGGCGCAGCACTTCCAGCGCACGTGCCCGGTTCGGCAGCCTGCGAATGAAGCCCCGTTCTTCCAGAGCGGTGATCAGCCGATGAATGCCCGACTTGGAAGCAAGGTCGAGCGCTTCCTTCATTTCGTCAAAAGATGGCGGAATACCTGTTTCTTTCAGACGATCATGAATGAACAGCAGAAGCTCGTGCTGCTTACGGGTCAACATGCGCGACACCCTCCGACCAGATAAGAATCGAGAAAAACAAAACCAGAACGAACACTATATGTTCCAGTCTTGTTCTGCAATGGTTTTAAAATGATTAACGGGCTGGCGGCTTGTTGCCGGAATGTTCTCAGGGACCCGTGACGGGCCGGTCCTTATCCAAGGAAGCGTTTTATTTTCAATCCATTGTGGCTTTTGCTTAGCGTTGTTTCGAGGCAGCAAAAGTGACCATTCTGGTGCTTTTTAACGTAGCATAAGCACGCGGCACGAACTGCCCGCATCTGCTGCCGGGGCATTTTCGTCACGAATGAGCAGTGCATTGGAGCCGACGAGGGCTGTCAGCATGGACGAATCCTGTACTGGAAATGGTGTTGCCAGCAGCGTTCCATCGCTTTGCGATTCGACCGTGGCGCGTACAAAATCACGCCGATGGTCATTGGCAGGCATCGCCTGACCGAGCTTTGCGGGGCGGATATCTGCCGTGAGATCGGTGCCTGCAAGCTTCGCGATCAGCGGGCGAAGAAAAACGAGGCTGCAAACGAGGCTTGAAACCGGGTTTCCCGGCAGGCCGATCACATGGACGGTTCTGCCGTCGACAGTCTTGCGCCCATACATCAGCGGCTTGCCGGGACGCATGGCGATTTTCCAGAAACCGAGATCGACACTGCAATTGCGCAGAGCACCATGCATGTAATCGCGATCACCGACCGATGCGCCGCCAATGGTCACCAGAATATCGATTCCACTGTTCAGAGCGCTGGCAATAGCCGATTCAATCTGTGTCGGATCGTCCGGAATGATGCCCATATCTTCGGAGTAGCCGCCAGCGCGGCGCACGATTTCGGCAATGCCCACACTGTTCGAAGCGACGATCTGGTCCGGTCCGGGCGTGGCTCCCGGTGGGACAAGTTCATCGCCGGTAGCCAATATGGAAATGCGCAGTTTGCGAAACACATCGAGTGTTGGATTGCCGCTTGCAGCAGCCAATGACAGGGCGGGTGCGTCCAGTTCGCGACCGACCGGTATGACGGTCTTGCCCGGAGCAAAATCGAGACCGGCCCGGCGGATATGCCGTCCGGGTTCGATGCCTTCCAGAATGGTCAGCTGAGCCCCGGAACGTTCGGTATGTTCCTGAATGACAATCGTATCAGCGGCTTCAGGTATTGGCGCGCCGGTGAAAATGCGTACGGCCTGTCCGGGTAGCAGGGAGCCTTCGAAGCGCTTGCCAGCAGCGGATTCACCGATAATGCTCAATTGCAGGGGATAGGCGATTTCTGCCGGCGCTATCAGCGCATAGCCATCCATGGCCGAGCAGTCGAAAGGCGGTTGCAGGAAACGGGCCTCGACGGCGCGGGCAACAACGCGCCCGCCAGCTTCATTCAGCGTAAGAGTTTCAAGGCCATGCGGTTCTGCGGAGGAGAGTATACGCGCCAGAGCATCTTCGACCGGGAGAAGGGACATCGTATTTCCTCTCGAACTCAGTTTTGTGAGGCCGCTTCAGGCCTTCCAGTCGCCGGACTTGCCACCGCTCTTTTCCAAAACGCGAATATTGCCGATTTCCATATGGCGATCGACCGCCTTGGCCATGTCATAGATCGTCAGGCACGTCACGGAAACAGCCGTCAGCGCTTCCATTTCAACGCCGGTGCGGCCTTTCAGCTTGGCAAGCGCACGAACGCGCAAGCCCGGCAGCGCGTGGTCTGGTGCAATATCCACCGCGACCTTGGTCAACATGAGTGGATGGCAAAGCGGAATGAGGTCGGCGGTTCTTTTCGCAGCCATGATGCCTGCAAGACGCGCTGTGCCGATCACATCGCCCTTGGCTGCATCGCCCGCCAGAATGAGCGCCAGCGTTTCCGGTTTCATGGTCACGCTGCCTTCGGCAACGGCCTGCCGCTCTGTCTCGTCCTTTGAGCCAACATCCACCATATTGGCAGCGCCGGTCTGGTCGAGATGGGTGAGCTTGGCCGCATCCGAGGTCATGAGATTAAGCCTTGCCGGTCAGAAGCTCGCGCGTGGCGGCGGCAACATCGTCCTTGCGCATCAGGCTTTCGCCGATGAGGAACGTGCCGATGCCGGACTTTTCCAGACGCAGGCAGTCATCGTGGGTGAAGATGCCGCTTTCGCCAACCAGCAGACGGTCGTCAGGGGCCATTTTCGACAGACGTTCGGAAACGGCCAGGCTGACTTCAAACGTGCGTAGGTTGCGATTGTTAACGCCCAGCAGACGCGAAGAAAGCTTGAGCGCACGTTCCATTTCGGCCTCGTCATGCACTTCGATGAGCGCATCCATGCCGAGTTCGAAAGCGGTTTCTTCCAACGCTCTGGCCAGATCATCATCGACGCTTGCCAGAATGATCAGAATGCAGTCCGCGCCCCAGCTGCGTGCTTCGTAGACCTGATAGGTGTCGAACAGGAAATCCTTGCGCAAAGCAGGCAGGCTGCATGCTTCTCGCGCTGCCATCAGAAATTCCGGCGCACCCTGGAAGGATGGCGTATCGGTCAGAACTGAAAGGCAGGCAGCGCCGCCGTCTTCATAGGCTTTTGCCAGTACTGGCGGATTGAAATCCGGGCGGATCAGACCTTTGGACGGACTGGCCTTCTTGACTTCGGCGATCAGCGCAAACTTATCGGCTGCACGTTTGGCTTCAAGCGCCTTGAGAAAACCGCGGGGTGCGGCCTGATCCTTGGCGCGCGCCTTCAGGTCTTCAACCGTGTGACGCGCCTTGGCAGCAGCGATTTCCTCGCGCTTATAGACTTCGATCTTACGGAGAATGTCGGTGGACATGATGCGCTTCCTCTCGTCAGACTGTCTTGTCGTTTGAGACAGCGATTACTTTTTGCAAAACGGCCAATGCCGCGCCGCTATCAATGGAATGGGCTGCCTGAGCGATGCCGTCCTTCAGATCCTCCGCCTTGCCTGCGATCACGAGTGCTGCGGCGGAGTTGAGAAGAACGATATCGCGATAGGCGTTCTTGGCGCCTTCGAGAACGGCGATCAGCGCCTTGGCGTTTTCCGCAGCATCGCCACCTTTCAGCTCTTCCGGCTTGCAACGGCGCAAACCGACTTCCTCAGGCGTGATTGTGAACGTGCGGACAGTGCCGTTTTCAAGCGCTGCGATCTGCGTGGTGCCAGCGGTGGTCATCTCATCGAGACCGTCGCCGTAGACGACCCAGACGGCTTCCATGCCAAGCTCGTTGAGCACATGCGCCAGAGGCTCAACCCACTGGGCTGCGAATACGCCCAAAAGCTGGCGCTTCACGCTTGCCGGGTTGGCCAGCGGTCCAAGTATGTTGAAAATCGTGCGCGTTCCAAGCTCGACGCGGGAAGGGCCGACGTGGCGCATGGCGGAATGGTGCATCGGGGCGAACATGAAGCCGAGACCGGCTTCCCGGGCGCTACGGCCGATTGTTTCCGCATCGGCTTCGATATTGACGCCAAGTGCGGCGAGCGTGTCTGCAGCGCCGGAACGCGAGGACAGGGCGCGGTTGCCGTGCTTGGCGACCGGTACGCCAGCGCCAGCCACGACGAAGGCCGAGCACGAGGACACATTATAGGAACCGGACTGATCGCCGCCCGTGCCGACAATGTCGATGGCGTTTGAAGGGGCGACGACCGGCAGCATGCGTGACCGCATGGAAGCGACCGCGCCGACGATTTCCGGCACGGTTTCGCCGCGCACGCGCAAAGCCATCAGAAAGCCGCCGATCTGCGAAGGCGTTGCCTGACCGGACATCATGATGTCGAACGCGGCCTTGGAATCCTCCTGCGACAGTGGTTCGCCGGAGGCCGCTTTCGCGATGTATGGTTTCAGATCAGCCATTTTCTTTCTGCCGCTTGTTTATGTGAATTCTCGCGTTAGGGAGCTGTGCTCAGCAGAACCTAGAATGCGAGAGCATTGTTGATGACGGTCTGGTTGATCTTCACCGGATACTGCTTCTGCAATTCACCAACCATCTGTTCCAGCACATCGTCGGAAAGAGCGGTCGACAGATAGTTGCGCTGCTGTTCAGGAATGGTGTCCGGACCGGCGCTTGCTGGCTCGGTCACTTCCGTCACCTTGAAGAGAATCTGCGCGTCGTCGGAAGGCGCTGCCGCCGTGCCGGTGAAACCGTTCGGGCCGCGGAAAATCTGCGCTGCCGCAGCCGAGCCGATATCCGCATCGTTCGTCGAGCGGGTCACGCCACGCTTGGTCTGCTTTTCAAGGCCAAGCTCGGATGCAATCGCATCAAGCGTTGCGCCGCCATCGAGACGCTTCTTCAGGTCTTCGAGACGCTGATTGAGGCGCTTGACGGCTTCCTCACCCTTCCATGCAGCCACAACCTTGTCCTTGACTTCGTCGAGGGTACGGTCGCGGGCAGGGGTGACGCCATCGATCTGGTACCAGAGATAGCCGACATTGCCCATTGTCAGGGCGTCATTGTCAAAGCCCTGTTCCGCCTGGAAAGCAGCGGCCAGAAGCGCCTGTCCGTTCGGCAGTTCAACCGGCTTGCCGGATGGGTCATTGCCTTCGGCATCGACTGCATCGACGGTGACGGTCTTGACGCTCAGGCCCTTGGCGACATCGGCCATCGATGCACCATCGGAGCGCTGCTGCTCGTAGGAATCGTGAATGCCGCTGATGCTGCTTGCCGCGATGTTGTTGGCAAGGGTCGTGCGGATTTCAGCTTCGACTTCCGAGAGCGGCTTGACATGCGCCGGGTCGATCTTGGTAACGCGAAGAATGACCGGGCCAAAACCGCCCTTGACGACAGGGCTTACGCCGTTTTCCGCCAGCGCAAAGGCTGCATCGGCGATGGTCTGGTCAGGAATGGCGCTTTTCTCGAAGGTGCCGAGCTTCAGATCGTCTTCGGTCTTGCCCTGTTCCTTGCCTATGTCGAGGAAGCTCGTGCCAGCGGCAATCTTTTCCTGCGCTGCATTGGCTGCGGCTTCATCCGCAAAGCTGATCTGCTCGATGGTGCGCTGCTCGATCGTGCCGTAGCGCGCCTTGTTCTTCTCGTAATATTCGTTGATTTCTTCCTGCGTCACGGCAGCCGGATCGGCAATGTCGGCTGGCTCCAGCTTGACATAGGTGACCTTGCGGTATTCAGGCGCCTTGTACTCATCCTTATGCGCATCGAAATAGGCCTTGAGGGCGTCGTCCGACGGGGCAGGGATCGCGTCTGATTTTTCCACAGGAATGGTGATGTAGTCGACGCTGCGGCTTTCGCCCTGATAAAACGCCAGTGCCTTGAGCATCGCATCAGGCATCTTGATGCCATCGGTCGCCGCTTCGACCATCTGCTGGCGGCGGGCAACCTTGGCGCGATTTTCGAGATAATCCTGGGCGCGAATGCCAGACTGGCGCAAAACCGCATCGAACTGCGCGCGGTTGAAGTTGCCGCTGGCGTCCTGGAATGCCGGGTCTTCCGCCGTCAGACGGGCGATGCCGTCCTTCGACAGGCCGAGCTGCATGTTGCGTGCGCCTTCATCGAGCACGACGCCGGCTGCGAGCTGCGCCAGAACCTGGTTTTCAACACCGATGGATTTTGCCTGTTCCCGCGTCAGACGCTGGCGGAACTGCTGAGACAGGCGCATGACCTGCTGTTCATAAGCGAAGCGGTAGTCGGTCGCGCTGACTTCGGAACCGCCTGCTGTCAGCGCGGCATTGCCTGTCATGCCACCGCGGAAAACATCCGCGATACCCCAGACGCCGAAGCTCAGGACGAGCACACCAAGCAGAAGCTTGGAGATCCAGGAGCGAGAGGCAGAGCGCAGGCTGTCGAGCATGGGAAACCCTTCGATTATGATATAAAGCTCGGCTTTGGTTGAGTTGAGCCAGTCATTGAATTGAACCGTTCAGGGGATAACCCCAAGCAAGCCCCATATGCAAGGTCTCATTGAGGCTCTGCAACCAAGAACATTTGCATTGCGACACGAATATGCTTAGTCAGTGGCAAAATTCGGCGCAGCCATGCGTTATTCGCTGGAAGCGCCTGCCGTTTACAAAGGCGAGGAGAATACAATGACTCCGGGTATCCGTCCGTTGGTCGCTGGCAACTGGAAGATGAATGGCACGGGAGAATCTCTCACCGAACTGCGCGCAATTGCAGCCGGTCTGAGCTCCGATTTCGGCAGAAAACTCGATGCGGTGATCTGTGTGCCTGCCACTCTTTTGTCACGCGCTGCCGAAACGCTCTCTGGCGAAACCACGGTCGGCCTCGGCGGACAGGACAGCCACTCGAAGGTTTCCGGCGCGCATACCGGCGATATTTCGGCTGAAATGCTGAAAGAAGCGGGCGCAACCCATGTCATCATCGGTCATTCCGAGCGCCGCACCGATCACTGCGAAACCAACGATGTTGTGAAGGCAAAGACCGAAGCCGCCTGGGCGGCAGGTCTTGTGACCATCGTTTGCGTCGGCGAAACGGCTGACGAACGCAAATCGGAACGCACGCTCGAAGTCATCGGCTCGCAGCTTGCAGGTTCTCTGCCGGATGGCTTGACTGCCGAAAACACCATCATTGCCTATGAGCCGGTTTGGGCGATTGGCACGGGCCTGACACCGACGGTGCAGGATGTCCGCGCCGCTCATGCCTTCATGCGCGAGCAGCTGACCGAGCGCTTCGGAGCCAAGGGCGCGCATCTGCGTCTTCTCTATGGCGGTTCGGTCAAGCCTTCCAACTCCACCGAACTGCTTGGCATTGCCGATGTGGACGGTGCACTTGTTGGCGGTGCGAGCTTGAAGGCGACCGACTTCCTCGCCATATGCGAGACCTATCGCAACCTTTAAGCGGCGCCTTGCCCTGCTGTGCTCTAACTTGGGCGGCGGGGCTTGGATTATCACGCAATAGCGTGTAAAGAGCCGCATCTATTCTGTCTGCAGTCTGGACATGTTCATGTGATGTGTCCTGAAATTGCTTTAGTTCAGGGACGTAAAGACCGTTACCCATGCAAACCGTACTCATTGTCATTCATTTGTTGATCGTGCTGGCGCTTGTCGGCGTTGTGCTTATCCAGCGCTCTGAAGGCGGCGGCCTTGGCATTGGCGGCGGTTCTGGCTTCATGACGGCGCGGGGTGCCGCCAATGCGCTCACCCGTACGACTGCCATTCTGGCAATCGGCTTTTTCGCGACGTCGCTGGTTCTCGGCATCATGGCGCGTTATGGCGAACGCCCGACCGATATTCTGAACCGTATTCCGGCAGCATCCGGCAGCCAGACGGCTCCGGCAGGCGGCAACGGCGCTGGCGGCGGCATTCTCAATCAGCTTGGCGGCGAGTCTTCGCGCACCGACACGAATGGGACTGCGCCTGCTGCACCGGGCGCTGCTCCAGCCGCTCCGACGGGAACCACCGCACCGCAGGCACCGGCTACGCCGGAAGCTCCGGCCAACCCGGTTCCGAGCTCACAGTAAAAAGAGCTCTATGAATCAAGAGATTGTGAAACCGGCCCAATGGGCCGGTTTTCTTTTTGTTAACCGTCAAATTGCAAAGTGTTGCAAGCAGGCAATAGGCTTTCACGAATCGCATTGCACAACCGTTGCAACGAATTGAGTCGTACCTGCGTTTACAGTATGGAAAGCGAAAGCTTGGTCGCAGAGTTGCGGCAGCTATTTTCCGCTTGTGCTTGAATTTTCGGGAACTGATCATGTTTTCACGTCGTATTCTTATGGCTGGCATTGCAAGCCTTTGCGTTGGAGTTTCCGCGCCGGCTTTTGCCGCTTCGCCGGTCGGTGCCGAGGCACAGCTGAATGAAGTCGCTGCCGCTAACGTGCAGCAGGTTGCGCTTTCGAGCGACGCCAAGGCCAATCCGGACAAGCCGAAGAAGAAGAAAAAGAGCGCTTCCAACGGCAATGCCGGTGTGAAGGCCAACAAGTACAATATCGATCCCAAGTTCCGCGCGCAGGAAGTGGCCTTCACGGGCTACAAGCCGGGCACCATCGTGATCGATCCGAAGCAGCGCTTCCTCTATTATGTGGAAACCTCGACGACGGCGCGCCGCTATGGCATCGCAGTTGGCAAGCAGGGTCTGGAGTTCAAGGGTTCCGCTACGATCAACGCCAAGCGTGAATGGCCGCGCTGGATCCCGACCAAGGAAATGGTCGAGCGTGATCCGGGCCATTACGGTCGCTTCAAGAACGGTATGGATGGCGGTCCGGGCAATCCGCTCGGCTCGCGCGCCATGTATCTGTTCCAGGGCAACAAGGACACCTATGTCCGTATTCACGGCACGGTTCAGCCATGGACTATCGGCAGCTCCGCTTCGAACGGCTGCTTCCGCATGATCAATGAAGACGTCATGGATCTCTACGAGCGCGTCGGTCTCGGCACCGAAGTCGTCGTTCTCTGATCCATATCGACGATCTGAAAAATGGCCGGGCTTTTGGGCCCGGTTTTTCTTTGGCCGTTCTATCCATAACGCTATGCCTCGGTTGAGGCCTTATCTGTGGATTTCGGGCTTCGGCATGGAAATGTCGGGCAGGGGCCATTAAGACGTTACTACGTATTCGCTCCGGAGGTCGTGCTCCGGTCATATTCAGCGTATGGCGTTCACATTCGTGCAATACGCTGAGGGTCTCGTGTCGCTCTCCAAACGTTCTGTTTTGGGGTGGCATGTCTGTGTTCAACAACGATTACCGCATCGCTTCGGTGAAAAATCACTTCGAGGCGCATTTTTTTGTGGCGGAATCAATTAAGAAAGTCTAACGAGATAAGCCCATGGCGCGATATGTTTTCATCACTGGCGGCGTGGTTTCTTCCCTTGGAAAAGGCATAGCTGCTGCAGCACTGGCTGCACTCCTTCAGGCACGCGGTTACCGCGTGCGTATCCGTAAACTCGACCCTTATCTGAACGTCGATCCCGGCACGATGTCGCCTTACCAGCATGGTGAGGTGTTCGTCACTGACGATGGTGCCGAAACCGACCTCGATCTCGGTCATTATGAGCGGTTCACCGGTCGTCCTGCCAACAAGCAGGACAATATCACCACCGGTCGCATCTACCGTAACATCATCGAAAAAGAACGCCGCGGCGACTATCTCGGCGCGACGGTTCAGGTCATTCCGCACGTTACCGACGAGATCAAGAACTTTGTTCTCGAAGGCAACGAGGATTATGATTTCGTCCTGTGCGAAATCGGCGGCACTGTTGGCGACATCGAAGCCATGCCGTTCCTCGAAGCGATCCGTCAGCTTGGCAATGAATTGCCGCGCGGAGCAGCCGTTTACATCCATCTGACGCTGATGCCGTATATCCCGGCAGCGGGCGAACTCAAGACCAAGCCGACGCAGCATTCGGTCAAGGAACTGCGGTCCATCGGTATTGCTCCGGATATTCTTCTGGTGCGTGCGGACCGTGAAATTCCGGAATCTGAACGCCGCAAGCTGTCTCTGTTCTGTAACGTGCGTGAAAGCGCCGTTATCCAGGCGCTCGACGTGGCAACGATCTATGATGTGCCGATTGCTTACCACAAGGAAGGCCTCGATTCGGAAGTCCTTTCGGCATTCGGTATCGACCCGGCTCCAAAGCCGCGTATCGATCGCTGGGAAGAAGTTTCCCATCGCCTGCACAATCCGGAAGGCGAAGTCACCATCGCTATCGTCGGCAAATATACGGGTCTGAAGGACGCGTATAAGTCGCTGATCGAAGCGCTTTATCACGGTGGCCTCGCCAACAAGGTGAAGGTCAATCTCGACTGGATCGAAGCCGAAGTCTTTGAAAGTGAAGATCCGGCTCCGCATCTTGAAAAGGTACACGGCATTCTGGTGCCGGGTGGCTTTGGCGAGCGTGGCGCAGAAGGCAAGATTCTTGCGGCGAAGTTTGCTCGTGAGCGGAAGGTTCCGTATTTCGGCATTTGCTTCGGCATGCAGATGGCCTGCATCGAGGCAGCCCGCAATCTGGTTGGCATCGAAAACGCGTCTTCGACCGAGTTCGGCCCGACCAAGGAGCCGGTTGTCGGTCTCATGACCGAATGGCTCAAGGGCAACATGCTCGAGAAGCGCGCAGCAGCGGGCGATCTTGGTGGCACGATGCGTCTTGGCGCCTATGAAGCAGCCCTTGCTCCGGGTTCCAAGATTGCGGAAATCTACGGTTCGACCGATATTTTCGAGCGTCACCGTCACCGCTACGAAGTCAATGTCGACTATAAGGCGCGTCTCGAAGAGGCTGGCCTCAATTTCGCAGGCATGTCGCCGGATGGCGTTCTGCCGGAAACCGTCGAATACCCGGACCATCCATGGTTCATCGGCGTTCAGTACCATCCGGAACTGAAGTCCCGTCCGTTCGAACCGCATCCGCTCTTCGCTTCGTTCATCGAAGCGGCGATTGAACAAAGCCGTCTGGTTTGATGCATGAATAGTGATCTCGCGCGCAACGCTCGTTCGGTCGACCATCTGGTTCTGCCGGTTGAACAACTGGACGAAGCGCGCGCGAGACTTTCCCTCTTGGGATTTACAGTGGCCCCGAATGCCCGGCATCCATTCGGCACCGCCAATGTGTGCAGCTTTTTTGCTGACGACACCTATCTGGAAATGCTGGCAGTCGACCGCGAACCGCTTTATGTGGCCGCCGCCCGTCGCTCGAACAGTTTCATTCTCCGCGATCAAGCCTACCGCTTTCGCAGCGGACAGGACGGCTTTTCAGGAATAGCCTTCAAGACCGATGATGCCCGCACCGATCATGCCGAGTTCAAAAGGCGTGGGGTTTCAGGTGGCCGTATGGTCGAGTTTTCCCGCGCGTTTCTCAGCCGGGAAGGCAAGCGCGAGATCGCGAGTTTCCGTCTGGCTTTTGCTGCGGATCTGCGCGCGCCCGATGCATTTTTCTTCTGTTGCCAGCGATTGGCCTATCCGAAAACGGATCGTTCGCATCTGATTGCGCATGAGAATGGTGTCTCCGGCCTGCGCAAAATCCTGATCTGCGAGGAAAATCCGGCAGAGTTTTCGGAATTGCTGCAAGGTGTGTTTCATGCGCCTGCGCGCAAGCACGACGGTGGTTCTCTGGAAATCACCGCTGGCAATGCCGATATAGAGATCCTTCCTTCCAAACAGTTTGAACAGAGCTTTGGATGGTTGCCAGAACTGCATGGCCGTGGTTTGCGGCTTGCGGGACTGGTCTTCACGGTTGCTTCACTTTTGACAGTCGAGCAGCTTCTTGACCGCAATGGTGTCACGTTTCTGAAAAGAGATGGCCGTATCATCGTTTCTCCGGCTAAGGGCCAGGGTACGTTGTTCGTATTTGAAGGTGTTGAGTAAATGACGACCGCCAATTCCTCCGTCAAAGTCGGTAATGTTACCTTCTCCAACAGCGCGCGTTTCGCGCTGATCGCTGGCCCATGCCAGATGGAAACGCGGGAGCATGCCTTCGACATGGCGGGCCGCTTGAAGGAAATCACCGACAAGCTGGGTATCGGTCTCGTCTACAAGTCCAGCTTCGACAAGGCCAACCGCACGTCGTTGAAAGCGGAGCGCGGTATCGGTCTCGAAAAGGCGCTGGAGGTTTTTACCGATCTGAAAAAGGAATTCGGCTTTCCGGTTCTGACCGATATTCACACGGAAGAACAATGCGCTGCCGTCGCACCGGTTGTTGATGTGCTTCAGATTCCGGCTTTCCTCTGCCGTCAGACCGATCTGCTGATCGCCGCCGCAAAGACGGGCCGCGTGGTCAATGTCAAGAAGGGTCAGTTCCTGGCCCCCTGGGACATGAAAAATGTTCTGGCCAAGATCACCGAAAGCGGCAACCCGAATGTGCTCGCTACCGAGCGCGGCGCGTCTTTCGGCTATAATACGCTGGTTTCCGACATGCGCTCGCTGCCGATCATGGCTGGCCTTGGCGCGCCGGTGGTGTTCGATGCGACCCATTCGGTACAGCAGCCGGGCGGGCAGGGCGGTTCGTCAGGCGGACAGCGCGAATTTGTGGAAACACTGGCTCGCGCAGCAGTGGCTGTCGGCGTGGCCGGCCTCTTCATTGAAACCCATCAGGATCCCGACAATGCGCCGTCGGACGGACCGAATATGGTACCGATCGACAAGATGCCAGCATTGCTGGAAAAGCTGGTGGCTTTCGACCGGATTGCCAAGGGGCATTAAAATACCAAGCGAATTGTGAAAGGCGGGGGATTTTCCTCCGCCTTTTGTTTCGCTAAGGATGTGCCCACATCGGATTTGTTCAGCAGCTTCGCGGATAAGCGGAGCGATCTATAGGGAAGGACTGGCTCCTATGACTGCAATTATCGACATCGTCGGCCGCGAAATTCTTGACAGCCGCGGCAACCCGACCGTCGAAGTGGACGTAGTGCTTGAAGATGGCTCTTTTGGCCGCGCCGCTGTTCCATCCGGCGCATCGACCGGCGCCCATGAGGCCGTCGAGCTGCGCGATGGCGGCAGCCGCTATCTCGGCAAGGGCGTGGAAAAGGCTGTTGAAGCCGTGAATGGCAAGATTTTCGACGCCATTGCAGGTCTCGATGCTGAAAGCCAGCTGCTCATCGACCAGACGCTGATTGACCTTGATGGCACTGCCAACAAGGGCAATCTTGGTGCCAACGCCATTCTCGGCGTGTCGCTGGCTGTTGCCAAGGCTGCCGCTCAGGCAACCGGCCTGCCGCTCTATCGCTATGTTGGCGGTGCGAATGCACATGTTCTTCCAGTGCCGATGATGAATATCATCAATGGCGGCGCACATGCCGACAACCCCATCGACTTTCAGGAATTCATGATTCTGCCGGTTGGCGCATCGTCGATCCGTGAAGCCGTGCGTTATGGCTCGGAAGTCTTTCACACACTGAAGAAGCGCCTCAAGGACGCTGGCCACAACACCAATGTCGGCGACGAAGGCGGCTTCGCTCCGAACCTCAAGAGCGCCCAGGCTGCCCTCGATTTCGTTATGGAATCGATCGAAAAGGCTGGCTTCAAGCCGGGTGAAGACATTGCCATCGGCCTTGATTGCGCATCGACCGAGTTCTTCAAGGACGGCAACTACGTCTATGAAGGTGAACGCAAGACCCGCGATCCGAAGGCGCAGGCCAAGTATTTGGCCAAGCTCGTTGCTGATTATCCGATCGTCAGCATTGAAGACGGCATGGCCGAAGACGATTGGGAAGGCTGGAAGTACCTGACCGATCTCGTTGGCAACAAGTGCCAGCTGGTGGGCGACGATCTGTTTGTCACCAACTCGGCCCGTCTGCGCGATGGTATCCGCATGGGCGTTGCCAATTCGATCCTCGTGAAGGTCAACCAGATCGGCTCGCTGTCGGAAACGCTCGATGCCGTCGAAACCGCACACAAGGCCGGTTACACCGCCGTCATGTCGCACCGTTCGGGCGAAACCGAAGATTCGACCATTGCCGATCTGGCGGTTGCCACGAATTGCGGTCAGATCAAGACCGGTTCGCTGGCCCGTTCGGATCGTACGGCGAAGTACAACCAGCTCATCCGTATCGAAGAAGAACTCGGCAAGCAGGCTCGCTATGCAGGCCGCAGCGCGCTGAAATTCCTTTAATCGGATCGCCAACGCTTTTGATGAAAGGCGGGCCCCGTGCCCGCCTTTTTCGTTGCCCCTGACTGAGGCCGCATCGATATGTCATTCCGTCCTGGTTTTGACTCTTCCCAATTATATTGATATCAATGTTATTGTCGTTGCCATGGGCTGGCCCTGAAGTGGGAGCAGAATGGCAGACATGAAGCGGCTCAATCCCATACCGACCCGAGCCGTATTGGGGGGGAAACAAAGGGAGAGAGAAAATGGCTTATATTGAAGGTTTCGTCGTCGCCGTTCCGAAGGCGAATAAGGAAATCTATCGCAAACATGCCGCGACTGCTGCCGAACTGTTCAAGGAGTTTGGCGTCACGCGCATGGTCGAGGCATGGGGTGATGATGTCCCCGATGGCAAGGTGACCGACTTCCGCCGGGCCGTGCAGGCAACGGACGATGAGGAGGTGGTTTTCTCCTGGTTCGAGTATCCCGACAAGGCCACGCGCGATGCGGCCAATCAGAAGATGATGAGCGATCCGCGTATGGCGGCGATGGGCAGCGAGATGCCTTTCGATGGCAAGCGCATGATCATGGGCGGGTTCTCAACGATTCTCGATGTGTGATCGTTTGGACGTCTGACAAGAAATAAATCGGCAATCAGGGATTGATGATGATTGCCGATTTCCCTCTTTAAGAGTGAAATTAGAAAAATACACCGTCTTGTGAACACCTAATCTGTTTCACAAAAATAGGGTTAATCTTTCCCTGACATATGGCTGCGGTAAAGCTCTGTTAAGCAAAATAATGCTTCATGGTGGAATTCGGATTGGCGGTTACAGCTTGAGATTCGCTACCGTCAAAAACATCCGGGAAGGAAGCCGCAATGTGGACCAAGCAGAAACGTAAATCGATCCGTGGGCGCTTTATTTTGCCCATCCTGACGGCTGCGTTTCTCAGCTATTTCGGCTTCCACGCCTATCACGGCGAATTCGGGCTTTACGCCCGTATCCAGCTTGAAGAGCAAAAAGCGAACCTGACAAAGCAGCTCGAAAAAATCAGCGGTGAGCGTGCCGCTCTCGAAAAGCGCGTCGGGCTTCTGCGTGACGGATCCATTGAAAAGGATATGCTTGACGAGCAGGCGCGCAGAGCGCTTAATCTCTCCCATCCCGATGAAGTGACAATTATTACCTCTCGGGAAGACAGATCGAATTAACTGAATTCCGGTTAATTGTCTTTTTGTGATATGTTTTTAAGGGCTTGGTAGCATAGCAGCTATGCTCTGGGTGCATATTGTATCTTGTAATATGCCCGTATAACGTCACAATATAACGACAATCTTAGGGAGCGAGATATGGCACCGAGGGCTAAAAGGGCGCCTGCTGGCAAAACGCAGACGTCTTCCGTCACTACCCCCAAGGCACCTGCGCCTGTAAACTTCACCAAGGAGCAGGAGCTGCACGCCTATCGCGAGATGCTGATGATCCGGCGTTTCGAAGAAAAAGCCGGCCAGCTTTATGGCATGGGCTTCATTGGTGGCTTCTGCCATCTCTATATCGGACAGGAAGCTGTCGTCGTTGGCATGCAGACCGCGCTGAAGGAAGGTGACCAGATCATCACGTCCTATCGCGACCATGGTCACATGCTGGCAACAGGCATGGAAGCGCGCGGCGTTATGGCCGAGCTGACCGGACGCCGTGGAGGCTACTCCAAGGGCAAGGGTGGCTCCATGCACATGTTCTCCAAGGAAAAGGGCTTTTACGGCGGTCACGGTATCGTCGGCGCTCAGGTTCCGCTTGGTACCGGTCTTGCCTTTGCGAACAAGTATCGCGGCAATGACAACATTTCCGTCACCTATTTCGGCGATGGCGCTGCCAATCAGGGCCAGGTCTACGAAGCCTTCAATATGGCATCGCTGTGGAAGCTTCCGGTGATCTACGTCATCGAAAACAACCGTTACGCCATGGGCACCTCGGTTTCGCGTTCTTCCGCTGAGACTGATTTCTCCAAGCGCGGCGTTTCGTTCAACGTTCCGGGCATCAAGGTTGACGGCATGGATGTTCGCGCCGTTGCTGCCGCTGCCGCACTCGCTGCCGAGTGGACGCGTTCCGGCAAGGGTCCGCTGATTCTCGAAATGGAAACCTATCGCTATCGCGGTCACTCCATGTCCGATCCTGCGAAGTATCGCTCGAAGGACGAAGTGCAGAAGATGCGTTCGGAGCATGATCCAATCGAGCAGGTCAAACAGCGCCTGATTGAAAAGAACTGGGCCACCGAAGAAGAGCTGAAGGAAATCGACAAGGAAGTCCGCGACATCGTCGCTGATTCGGCCGATTTCGCTCAAAACGATCCGGAGCCGGATGTTTCCGAGCTCTACACGGATATTCTGCTCTAATTCGGGAAAGGTGTTGTCATGCCCGTAGAAATTCTCATGCCCGCCCTTTCTCCGACCATGGAAGAAGGCACGCTTTCCAAGTGGGTGAAAAAGGAAGGCGACAAGGTTACGTCCGGTGACGTGATTGCCGAGATCGAAACCGACAAGGCGACGATGGAAGTCGAAGCTGTCGATGAAGGCATCATCGGCAAGATCCTCATCGCAGAAGGCACCGAAGGCGTGAAGGTCAATACGCCGATTGCTGTGCTTCTCGGCGACGGTGAAAGCGCTTCCGATATCGGTTCGGCTCCAGCTGCCAAGGTTGAAGCGCCGAAAGAAGAAGTCAAGGAAGCTCCGAAGGCCGAAGACAAGCCAGCTGCCAGCGTCCCTGCTGCGCCGAAGGTTGAAGTCGCTTCCGATCCGGATATTCCGGCCGGCACGGAAATGGTTTCGATGACCGTGCGTGAAGCACTGCGCGACGCCATGGCCGAAGAAATGCGCCGTGACGAAAACGTCTTCATCATGGGTGAAGAAGTTGCCGAATATCAGGGCGCTTACAAGATCACCCAGGGTCTTCTGGACGAATTCGGCCCGCGCCGTGTTGTCGATACGCCGATTACCGAGCATGGCTTTGCCGGTGTGGGCGTTGGTGCGGCTATGGCTGGCCTCAAGCCAATCGTTGAATTCATGACCTTCAACTTCGCCATGCAGGCGATTGACCAGATCGTGAATTCGGCTGCCAAGACGCTCTACATGTCGGGCGGCCAGATGGGCGCCCCGATGGTGTTCCGCGGTCCTTCGGGCGCTGCTGCACGCGTCGCTGCACAGCATTCGCAGTGCTATGCCGCATGGTACAGCCAGATTCCGGGCCTCAAGGTCGTTATGCCTTACTCGGCTGCTGATGCGAAGGGTCTTCTCAAGGCTGCAATCCGCGATCCGAACCCGGTCATCTTCCTCGAAAACGAAATCCTCTACGGTCATCATTTCGAAGTGCCGAAGCTGGATGATTTCGTTCTGCCGATTGGCAAGGCCCGCATTCACAAGCAGGGCAAGGACGCGACCATCGTTTCGTTCGGCATCGGCATGACCTATGCGGTCAAGGCTGCTGAAGAACTGGCGGAGCAGGGTATCGATGTTGAAGTCATCGATCTGCGCACCATTCGCCCAATGGATATTCCGACGGTCGTGGAATCGGTCAAGAAGACCGGTCGCCTCGTCACCGTTGAAGAAGGCTATCCGCAGTCGTCCGTTGGTACCGAAATCGCCACCCGGGTCATGCAGCAGGCCTTCGATTATCTCGATGCGCCTATCCTGACCATTGCGGGCAAGGACGTTCCGATGCCTTACGCCGCAAATCTCGAAAAGCTGGCGCTGCCGAATGTGGCCGAAGTCGTGGAAGCGGTGAAAGCCGTGACCTACTCCGCTTAACGAAAGGGTCTGGACATGCCGATCAATATCACCATGCCAGCGCTTTCTCCCACGATGGAAGAAGGCAACCTGTCGAAATGGCTGGTTAAGGAAGGCGACAAGGTTACATCCGGCGATGTGATTGCCGAGATCGAAACCGACAAGGCCACGATGGAAGTCGAGGCTGTTGACGAAGGCACCGTTGCCAAGCTGGTTATTCCGGCTGGCACCGAAGGCGTCAAGGTCAACGCGCTGATCGCCATTCTGGCCGCTGACGGCGAAGACGTCGCGGAAGCAGCAAAGGGCGGCGGCGCTGCCGCTCCCAAGGCTGAAGCAAAAGCCGAGGCTCCAAAGGAAGAGCCAAAGGTCGAAGCCAAGAAGGACGCTGCTCCTGCTGCAGCTCCGGCAGCCGCTGCGCCCGCACAGGCACCTGCGAAGGGCGAACGCGTTTTCGCTTCTCCGCTTGCTCGCCGTATTGCCAAGGACGCCGGCGTCGATATCGCCGCCGTGAAGGGCACCGGTCCACATGGCCGCGTCGTTCAGCGCGATGTGGAATCCGCTATTCAGTCGGGCGGTGCGAAAGCAGCCGCAGCTGCGCCGCAGGCTGCTGCCAGCGCTCCCGCTGCCAAGCCGATGTCGGACGATGCTGTTCTCAAGCTGTTCGAGGAAGGTTCTTACGAAATCGTGCCGCATGACGGCATGCGCAAGACCATTGCTCGTCGTCTGGTGGAATCGAAGCAGACCGTTCCGCATTTCTACCTGACGATCGATTGCGAACTCGATGCGCTTCTGGCGCTTCGCGCGCAGATCAACGCGGCTTCGCCGATGATCAAGACAGAGAAGGGCGAGGTTCCGGCCTACAAGCTCTCCGTCAACGACATGATCATCAAGGCTACGGCTCTGGCGCTTCGCGATCTCCCGGAAGCCAATGTTTCCTGGACCGAAGGCGGCATGATCAAGCACAAGCGTTCGGATGTCGGCGTTGCCGTCTCCATTCCGGGCGGCCTGATTACGCCAATCGTCCGTCACGCGGAAAACAAGACGCTGTCCGCCATCTCCAACGAGATGAAGGATCTGGCCAAGCGCGCGCGTGATCGCAAGCTGAAGCCAGAGGAATATCAGGGTGGTTCGACCTCGGTCTCCAACCTCGGCATGTTCGGCGTCAAGGATTTTGCCGCCATCATCAACCCGCCGCATGCGACCATTTTCGCAATCGGCGCCGGTGAAGAACGCGTCGTGGTGAAGAAGGGCGAGATGAAAGTGGCGACAGTCATGTCGGTCACGCTTTCCACCGATCACCGCGCAGTCGATGGCGCTCTTGCCGCCGAACTGGCGCAGGCCTTCAAGCGCCACATCGAAAATCCGATGGGCATGCTGGTCTGATGGAATTGAAGCCGCGCCCTTCTTTTTAGAGGGGCGCGGCCTTTCCGCTTTCAGGAATAAGGGCAAGAACTATGGCCGACATTTACGACGTTATTGTTATTGGATCGGGACCGGGCGGTTATGTAACGGCGATCCGTGCTGCGCAGCTGGGCCTCAAGACGGCAATCGTCGAGCGCGAGCATCTGGGTGGCATCTGCCTCAACTGGGGCTGTATTCCGACCAAGGCGCTGCTGCGTTCGGCGGAGATTCTGCATTTCGGTGAACATGCCAAGGACTACGGTCTGAAGCTGGAAGGCACTATCACGCCTGACGTGAAAGCTGTTGTGCAGCGTTCGCGCGGCGTTTCGGCACGTCTTAACGGCGGCGTCGCCTTCCTTATGAAGAAGAACAAGATCGATGTGATCTGGGGCGAAGCTAAGCTCGTCAAGGGTGCTTCCGGCTCCAATCCCGCCGAGATCACCGTCGGCAAGACCTCGAAGCAGCCAATGCTGCCGCAGAACCCAGTGCCGAAGGGCGTGCTGGGCGAGGGCAGCTACAAGGCCAAGCACATCATCGTCGCGACTGGTGCGCGTCCGCGTGCGCTGCCTGGCATCGAGCCGGACGGCAAGCTGATCTGGACCTATTTCGAAGCCATGGTGCCGCAGGATTTGCCAAAGTCGATGCTGGTCATGGGTTCAGGCGCAATCGGCATCGAATTCGCGTCGTTCTATCACGACATGGGCGTCGATGTGACGGTTGTGGAAGTGATGCCGCAGATCATGCCGGTGGAAGATGCGGAAATCTCCGCCATCGCTCGCAAGCAGCTTGAAAAGCGCGGCCTCAAGATCATCACCGACGCCAAGGTTACGAAAGTGGAGAAGGGCGCCAACAACGTCACGGCCTCCATCGAAACCAAGGACGGCAAGGTGCAGAAGCTGACTGTCGACCGGATGATTTCGGCTGTTGGCGTTCAGGGCAATATCGAGAATCTCGGCCTTGAAGCGCTCGGCGTGAAGACGGATCGCGGCTGCATTGTCATTGATGGCTATGGCAAGACCAATGTCGAAGGCATCTACGCCATTGGCGACGTTGCCGGTCCGCCGATGCTGGCGCACAAGGCCGAGCATGAAGGCACGATCTGCGTCGAAAAGATTGCAGGCGTTCCGAATGTGCATTCGCTCGACAAGGGCAAGATCCCGGGCTGCACCTATTGCAACCCACAGGTTGCTTCGGTTGGCCTGACGGAAGCCAAGGCCAAGGAACAGGGTTTCGACATTCGTGTCGGTCGTTATTCCTTCACGGCCAACGGCAAGGCGATTGCTCTCGGCGAAGATCAGGGTCTGGTCAAGACGATCTTCGACAAGAAGACAGGCCAGCTTCTGGGCGCGCATATGGTTGGCGCGGAAGTCACCGAGCTTATCCAGGGCTTCGTGATTGCCATGAACCTTGAGACCACCGAAGAAGAGCTGATGCATTCGGTCTTCCCTCATCCGACCCTTTCGGAGATGATGAAGGAAAGCGTACTCGACGCTTATGGCCGTGTGCTGAACGCATAATCCCGAAAAGTTGCAGACTTTTCGGATAGGATTGTGCGGGTGAATACCGCTTAAACAGCAGGAGTTGCGCACATTCCGCTGATCGAAAATGGAGAGCCATGGCGGCGTGCCGCCTGGCCGATCATAAAATGGTGTACTGTCATTGGTCTGGCGCTGGGATTTGTAGCTGGCGTCTTGAGTCTGCTCGGCGGTAACACCATATCGGTCAACGGATTGGCGCTCGCTGGCTGGTACGGTGTCTGGACGCTTACTTTGGCGCTTGGCGTTGGCGGCTTGGTCTTCGGCCTGATCTGGGCTCTGGTTTTCAGGGCTCTCGGCATGGCTGCGCGGCGATGAGTAGCAAATGGTCCAAGTTGACAGGTCTGTGGTCAGGGCTTAGGACCGGACCGAATTAAGGAGCGTTCCACATTCTCTTGGGAACAGGCTCCGGATAGGCAGGAAACAGCATGGTTACAGTTCTCAATACGGTCAACCAGAGCGGACGTCTGCGGCACCCGGAAAAGGCGCACCGCCCGGACAATGAAGTCCTGAAGAAGCCAGACTGGATTCGCGTCAAGGCTCCGGTCTCGCGCGGCTATAATGAAACGCGCGAAATTGTGCGTTCCAACAAGCTCGTGACCGTCTGTGAAGAAGCTGGCTGCCCGAATATCGGCGAGTGCTGGGAAAAGAAGCACGCCACTTTCATGATCATGGGCGAAATCTGCACACGCGCCTGCGCGTTCTGCAATGTTTCGACCGGCATTCCGACGCCGCTTGATCCGAATGAACCGGAAAATGTCGCCAAGGCCGTCAAGCAGATGGGTCTGACGCATGTGGTTATCACCTCAGTGGATCGCGACGATCTGGCTGATGGGGGCGCACAGCATTTCGCCGACGTTATTCTTGCTATCCGCGCCGCTGCGCCTGCAACGACCATCGAAATTCTGACGCCGGACTTCCTGCGCAAGGAAGGCGCATTGGAAATCGTCGTCAAGGCACGCCCGGACGTGTTCAACCACAATCTGGAAACTGTGCCGTCGCGTTACCTGAAGGTTCGTCCTGGTGCACGCTATTTCCACTCGATCCGCCTGTTGCAGCGCGTCAAGGAACTCGATCCGACCATTTTCACCAAGTCTGGCATCATGGTTGGCCTCGGCGAAGAGCGGAATGAAATCTTGCAGCTGATGGACGATCTTCGTTCGGCTGACGTGGATTTCATGACCATCGGCCAGTATCTGCAGCCGACCCGCAAGCACCATCCGGTTATTCGCTTTGTGACGCCGGACGAATTCAAGTCGTTCGAAACCATCGGCAAGACCAAGGGCTTCCTGCTGGTCGCCTCCAGCCCTCTGACGCGTTCTTCGCATCACGCTGGCGACGATTTTGCAAAGCTAAAAGCTGCCCGCGAAACGCAGATTGCGAACCGGGCATCGTAAAACATGCCGCAATTTACGACCGTCAGACGGGTGCATCACCGGGCCGATCAGATGTTCGCGCTCGTGGCGGATGTCGAGAAATACCCGGAGTTTCTGCCAATGTGCGAAGCCTTGTCGATCCGCTCCCGCAAGGAGCGTGACGGCAAGGCTTTGCTGATTGCTGACATGACGGTCGGGTACAAGCTGATCCGCGAGACCTTCACAAGTCAGGTGCTGTTGAAGCCAGACGATAGCGTCATCGACGTCAAATATCTCGACGGCCCGTTCCGCTATCTCGATAATCGCTGGACGTTCAAGTCTGTCGAGGACGAAGCCTATTGCGACGTCGAATTCTTCATCGATTATGAATTTAAGAGCCGCACACTCGGCCTGCTGATGGGCACGATGTTCGATCTGGCCTTCAAGAAATTCTCTGAAGCCTTCGAAAAGCGCGCCGACCAGATCTACGGTCTCTAATCAAACGGCGCTTACTGCGCCGTATAGCCCCCATCCACCATCAGTGACGATCCTGTGATGAACGAAGCCTCGTCGCTGGCGAGGAACAGAACGGCGCTTGCTACTTCCTCGGCGCGGCCGAGGCGGCCCATCGGGTGCAGGGCAACCAGAGCGTCCTTCTTATCGTCCGGAACATCTTTCAGAAGCGGTGTGTCGATATAGCCGGGGCAGACGGCATTCACGCGGATATTCTGCGTCCCATAATCGATAGCCAGCGTCTGGGTCAGAAGCTTCACACCGCCCTTTGCCGCGGCATAGGCCGTCACGCCTGACTTGCCGACATGGCTGTGGATCGATCCGCAATTGACGATGACGCCGCCACCTTGCGAACGCATCTGGTCGATTGCGTATTTATCGCAGAGGTAAACGCCGGTCAGATTGATGTCGATGGTCTTCTGCCAGGCGCTTTCGTCAAGCTCGTCGATGGGGCCGTCCGCCGCAATACCGGCATTGGCGAACATGATGTCGAGACGACCGTAATTTTCCACTGTTCGGGCAATAAGCTCCTGAACAGCTTTGGTTTTTGTTACATCGGTCTTGATGAAAATGGCCTGCTGGTGTGTTCCGGCAAGTTCGTCGGCCAGTTGCTGGCCGTGATCGGCATAATCGGCAATGACGACATTGGCGCCTTCACGTATAAAAGCCCGGACCGTCGCTTCCCCAATACCACTTGCCCCGCCCGTTACGATGGCCACTTTGCCTTTGAAACGCATTGCCTATGTTCCTCATCTTGAACTGATAAGCAGAGGATAGGGCGGCAGTGTGGAAAGTACATGTGTTGGCTTATGCCTCGCGCAAATTTGTCAGTACCAGTTCCAGCGCGGCAAGAACCGTTGCATGGCGAATTTCCGCCCGGCTTTTTGGGCCGAAACGGCATTCGCGGTGCAGCGTTGGCTGGCCGTTGCGCGCGGAGGCTATATGGACAAGTCCAACAGGCTTTTCGTCCGAGCCGCCGCCGGGGCCCGCAACGCCGGTGACTGCAATGCTGATGCCTGCGCGCGAATGCTTCAGCGCGCCTTCGGCCATGGCAATCGCCACTTCCTTCGAGACAGCGCCGACCTGACCGATCAGTTCCATCGGCACGCTGATCATTTCATTCTTGGCTTCATTGGAATAGGTGACGAAGCCACGATCCACTACATCGGACGAACCGGCAATGTCGGTCAAGGCGCCAGCAATCAGCCCGCCGGTGCAGGATTCCGCGGTCGCAATCATCAGACCAGCCTTGCGGCAGGCTTCCAGCACTGCGATTGCTTCCCTCTCTGCGACGAGTTCGCTCATTCCGGCACCTCACCGGGATAAATGACAGTCGCCGTGGCAATGGCGGCAATGCCTTCACGGCGACCGACAAAGCCGAGCTTTTCGTTGGTCGTGGCCTTGATCGATACGCGGTCGGCGGCAATGCCCAACATATCGCAGAGTGCTTCCGTCATGGCAGCGCGATGTGGCCCGACCTTCGGCGCTTCGCTGATCAGTGTCACATCGACATTGGCGATGCGTCCGCCAGCCTCGCGAACAATCTTGGCTGCATGCTCGATGAAGATGCGCGAGGCCGCGCCCTTCCATTGCGGGTCCGATGGCGGGAAATGTGTACCGATATCGCCTGCGCCGCGCGTGGCGAGCAGGGCGTCGGTGAGGGCGTGAAGCGCCACATCGGCATCGGAATGGCCGTTGAGCTTTGCTTCATGCGGGATTTTCACGCCGCAGAGCGTGACATGGTCGCCCGGCTCGAAGGAATGTACGTCATAGCCATTGCCCGTGCGAATATCCGGAAAGGCGGCGTGGTCTTGCCGCAGGCGCTTGTCTGCCATTTCAATGTCCTTTGCCCAGGTAAGCTTTGTGTTGTCGGCTGAGCCTTCGATGATGCGCACGGCGAGGCCCTGCCATTCGGCAATGGCGGCATCGTCCGTGAAATCCGTGCGACGGATGGCGAAGGCTTTTTCGTGTGCGTCGAGTATAGGCGCATAGGGAAATGTCTGCGGGGTCTGCGCCGCAAATAGACCTGCGCGGGGTACAGTGGTCTTGACCGTTCCGTCTATGGCCGATTGTTTCAGTGTGTCTGAAACGGCCAGCGCGGGGAGGACGCCTTCCTCCGGTGTCAGGTTACCGACGATCCGTTCGAGCAGTCCCTGCGTGATGAAGGGGCGCACGCCGTCATGGATCATCACATAATGCGGCGCGTGGTCCTTGAGGGCGAGGAGCCCTAGTCGCGTGGATTCCTGCCGTGTCGGGCCACCAGTCACGACGATGACGTCTTCGTGGCTCTCCGGTACGGCGCGTTCATAAAGCAGGTGATCGTCCGGATGGATGACGACAACGATCTTGTCGACCAGCGGACAGTCGATAAAGGCGCGCAACGTCCGTGCGAGCACGGCTTCGCCGCCGATGCGCCGAAATTGCTTCGGCCCTTCGACGCTTTGCCCCGCCCGTTCGCCCCGGCCGGCTGCCACAATGACCGCTGCTGTTTTCGAAATGATCTTCGCCTTTGCCAAAGTTGGTCGCTTGGAAGCCGAATAATGCCTTGCATCGACAAATGCCAGACTGCAATTGATTTATTGCATATTCGAGAAGCATGCCCGCCAAAAGCGGAAGCTGTTTTTGGAGTAAAGATACGCATAAAAACAATAAGTTAAAGCGTACTTCTCAAATGGCGCAAAATGCAACGCTATCTGCGTGCTTTTCCTTGCGTTCAAAAGACGAACTGATTAAAGTGTGTGCGTTATGCATCATGCACATGAAATAGGCATTTATTTGTGACTTCTATCGATCAGCCCTTGGATATCCGTGGCGTGGTGCTCAAGAATCGCGTTTTTCTGGCGCCGATGTCTGGCGTCTCCGATTTGCCATTTCGCAAGCGCGCAGCTGCTGCCGGAGCGGGAATGGTCGTTTCGGAAATGGTCGCCAGCGCGGAACTTTGCAATCGTCACAAGGAAAGTCTGCTGCGCCTGTCGGGCGAAGGTCTGGGCACGCATGTGGTTCAGCTTGCCGGGCGCGAAGCGCATTGGATGGGCGAGGCTGCCAAGATCGCCGCAGGCGAGGGCGCGGATATCATCGATATTAATATGGGCTGCCCGGCCAAGAAAGTAACCGGCGGCTATTCCGGATCGGCGCTGATGCGAGATCTGGATCACGCCATGACGCTTGTCGAGGCGACTGTGGCTGCTGTGAAGGTGCCGGTCACGCTGAAGATGCGGCTTGGCTGGGACGAAAACAGCATCAATGCGCCGGAACTGGCCAAGCGTGCCGAAGATGCGGGTATTGCAATGGTCACCGTGCATGGACGTACACGCTGCCAGTTCTATGAAGGTCATGCCGACTGGGACGCCATTCGCGCCGTGCGCGATGCGGTGAAAATTCCGCTCGTCGCCAATGGTGATGTGTCGTCGCGTGAAGACGCTGAAGAGATTCGCCGCCGGTCCGGTGCGGATGCGGTGATGGTTGGACGGGCTACCTATGGACAGCCATGGCTGCCGGGTCTGATTGCGGGCAGTTCACCATCGGCGCAATCCGAAACAGAGATTATCGATTATATTATAATGCATTACGAAGATATGCTCGACCATTATGGTAGCAAAACGGGTATTCGCCATGCGCGCAAGCATCTTGGCTGGTATCTGGATCGTCATGCCGGAGAGGCTTTGACCTCAGCGGATAAGGCGGAAGTTATGACGCTGACCGATCCCGCAAAGGTTGTTGACGCGCTGCGCCGGATTTTCGCGACGCGGACGACTGATGCGCCAGAGTTGAAATCGGCGTTCAGAAAGGTCGCCTGATGCGCGAAAGAGAAGAAAAGGGCAGCATCCCTTCAGTTATTCTGGATGCGATCAGCCAGCCGGTCATTATGGTCGGGCCTGACAATCACATTGTCTATGCCAATCTGGACGGCGAGCAGTTTTTCCGCTCCGGTTCGTCCATCTTGGCGCGCAACCGGCTGGAGAGCTTTCTGCCTTTCGGCAGCCCGCTTCTGGCTCTCATCGATCAGGTTCGTGCCAGCCAGATGCCGGTCAATGAATATCGCGTTGATATTTCCTCACCGCGTCTTGGTGCTGAACGCATCGTTGATCTTTATGTTGCGCCCGTCATTGAAATGCCAGGCGCTGTGGTCATCCTGTTCAAGGAAAAGACCATGGCGGAAAAGATCGACCGCCAGATGACCCATCGCGGCGCTGCCCGCTCGGTTACCGGTCTTGCCTCGATGCTGGCGCATGAGATCAAGAACCCGCTATCGGGTATTCGCGGCGCGGCGCAGTTGCTCGAACAGGTGGTCGGCGATGAGGATCGTGCATTGGCGCGGCTCATCACCGATGAAACCGACCGTATCGTGTCACTGGTAGACCGGATGGAGGTTTTCTCCGACGAGCGACCCATCGAGCGCACCGCGGTGAATATTCACGCGGTTCTGGACCATGTGAAGGCCGTGGCGCGCAATGGTTTTGCCCGCCATATCCGTTTCGCGGAAGATTACGATCCGTCACTGCCACCGGTTTTCGCCAATCGCGACCAACTTGTGCAGGTGTTTCTCAATCTGGTGAAGAATGCAGCTGAGGCCATTGGCGACCGCGACCACGGAGAAATTCTTCTTTCGACGGCCTATCGTCCGGGTATTCGCCTTCAGGTGCCAGGTGCGCGCGACCGCGTGGCGCTGCCGCTGGAATTCTGCGTTCACGACAATGGACCCGGCGTGCCGCAGGATATGCTGCCGCATCTCTTCGATCCGTTTGTGACGACCAAGACCAACGGTTCGGGCCTTGGATTGGCCCTGGTGGCAAAAATCATCGGCGATCATGGCGGCATCATCGAATGCGACAGCCATCCGTCGCGCACCACTTTTCGCATTCTTATGCCTGCCTGGAAAAGCTCGGATGTTGCTTCCCGGCCAAGCAAATTCACGACTGATTATACCGGAGACGACGCATGATAGCAGGACGCCCGACGGGTACCGTATTGGTGGCGGATGACGATGCGGCGATCCGCACTGTGCTCAATCAGGCACTCTCCCGGGCCGGTTACGATGTGCGAGTGACGTCGAATGCCGCGTCCTTGTGGCGTTGGGTGGCGGCTGGCGATGGCGATCTGGTGATCACCGATGTGATGATGCCGGACGAAAATGCTTTCGACCTTCTGCCGCGCATCAAGAAGATGCGGCCTGATCTACCGATTGTGGTGATGAGCGCCCAGAATACGTTCATGACGGCCATTCGCGCCTCGGAAGCCGGCGCTTATGAATATCTGCCGAAACCGTTCGACCTGACGGAACTGATCAATATTGTCGGTCGCGCTCTGTCCGAACCAAAGAATAAGCCGATTGCCACGCTCCACGACGAGCCCGGCGAGAATATGCCGCTTGTCGGCCGTTCGCCTGCGATGCAGGAAATCTATCGCGTTCTGGCGCGTATGATGCAGACCGACCTGACCATGATGGTGACAGGCGAATCCGGCACCGGCAAGGAGCTGGTCGCCCGCGCGCTGCATGAATATGGCCGCCGCCGCAAGGGACCGTTCGTTGCGATCAATATGGCTGCCATCCCGCGCGATCTGATCGAATCGGAACTGTTCGGCCACGAGAAGGGCGCTTTTACGGGCGCACAGAATCGCTCGAGTGGTCGCTTCGAACAGGCCAATGGCGGCACGCTTTTCCTCGATGAAATCGGCGATATGCCGATGGAAGCGCAAACGCGCCTGCTTCGCGTGTTGCAGCAGGGCGAATATATGACAGTCGGCGGACGCACGCCCATCAAGACCGACGTGCGCATTGTGGCCGCGACCAACAAGGATCTGCGCCAGCTGATTGCTCAGGGCCTGTTCCGCGAAGACCTCTATTACCGTTTGAATGTGGTGCCGTTGCGGCTGCCGCCGCTACGTGAGCGCAGTGAGGACGTGCCCGATCTGGTGCGTCATTTCTTTAAGCGCGCTGCTGAAGAGGGCTTGCCTGAAAAGCGCATTACCAATGCCGGTCTCGACATGATGCGCCGCTATCCATGGCCGGGCAATGTGCGCGAACTGGAAAATCTGGTGCGCAGGCTGGCGGCGCTCTATCCGCAGGAAGAAATCTCGCCGGAAATCATCGAAACCGAGTTGAAGGCGGAACTGTCGAAGCCCGACACGATTCCAGCGGTAACGGGCGATGCGGAGAATGTCACGATTTCGCAAGCGGTCGAGCAAAACATGCAGCGTTATTTCGCTTCATTCGGTGCCGACTTGCCGCCACCGGGGCTTTATCACCGTGTGCTGGCTGAGCTTGAATATCCGCTGATCCTGGCCTGCCTGACGGCAACGCGCGGCAACCAGATCAAGGCAGCGGATCTGCTTGGCCTCAACCGCAATACACTGCGCAAGAAAATCCGCGAGCTCGGCGTGAATATTTATCGCGGCGGCAAGGGAAACTAAGTCCGTTCGCTGATCTTTACGTTGTGATTTATTATATTTGCTCTTGTTAGAGCCATCGTCGCCTCGACGTGGGAAGCGACGATGGCTTTTTCAATTCAGATCGACCGCGTATTAATGCCGGATCGGCTTCTTAACAGGCTTTCTGACAGGCTTTTTCGCGCGTTTTTTGGGGGCTGGCTTTTTTGCCTTAGCCTTTTTGATTACCTTGACCTGATGGACAAGACCGGAGGAAATGTGGCTTTGGGCAGCAAATGCAGTGGGAGCGCCAAGAAAGGAAAGCGCGATTGCTGCGGCAAATATTTTCTTCATAATCAGTATCCTCATTGATTTCAGTAAATCAATAATACATCTACAGATTGTTCTGTTTGGGGCTAGAATGTAAATGAATGTTTCTATATGAGTATTTCGTCTATATTTCCGATGCTGATAAATGAAATATAGCTTGTTTTGAAAAAACGAAAATCTTTCGTCATCCATCAATCGAATCAAATATCGGAAACATCAGTCGGAAGTATCTCTGATGAGGTGGTATTTCTTCGCTGAGACGAATTACCAATGACACGATGCGTAAATTCGTTAGCGATCCGACGGTTAGTGCTGTAACGCAGCTAAATGGCGTTCATGAAAAATATGGCGATGACCATTAGGCCGTGCACTCATAAATAGGCTAGCTATTTGAATGGATTGGTTATTGAAAGGCCTCGGATTTGGAGGTCTTTGATGTCACGTCGCCGCTATGAACTC
>NZ_JBQEPD010000027.1:0-44009 GCF_052045675.1 Brucella sp. 22210 | reverse complement strand
TCAGGCGCTTAACTTGGCCCATTCTGGCGCGGTGCTGTCGTCTTCGAGGCCACCGTTGCGGGCGAATTGTTCCAGCGTCATGGAATCGAGAACGCCAGCAATGGCTTCGCGCACGAGCAGCATTGACCGGCGCACCTGACAGGCGCGGTGATCTTCGCAATCTTCGCAGGGCTGATAGGCCATTCGGCTTGCGCAGCGGATGGGTGCAAGCGGTCCGTCGAGAACGCGGACCACCTGGCCTATCGTGACATCGGCTGCCGGTTTGGAAAGGCTATAGCCGCCGCCGGGGCCTTTCTTGGAGCGCAGGATGCCATCGTTGCGCAGTTCCAGAAGAATGGCGTCGAGAAATTTCTTGGAGATATTATTCTTGGAAGCAATCTCGGCGACGAAAGCGCTTTCGCCGGGTTCAAGCAAGGCAAGATGCGCCAGTGCTTTCAAACCATATTTGCCCTTCTTCGTCAGCATGAACACTCCACGGATAGTCGCCAATGGCTGGTTGCGCATGCTTTTGCACGAAATCGAGCGAATAGATAGTCTATTTACAGGTAATAGACCCCGATGCGCTTCCCGCCGATGATCTCGACTGCGATATCCATATCGTAAATGTCGCTCAGAATTTCCGGATGGATCAGGTCGCCCATGGGCCCAATGTGTTGCCCAATTAAAGAAAAAACACTGCCATAAGCTAAAAACTGGCGGCTGGTCGCAGCCCGATACGACAAGACCCAATATCCCTGCTTCGGCTTCGTCACAATTGCTGCAGTCGGTTTATTGATAGTTCTAGTCCACTAGCGCTAGTTATTACCGGAGACGTATGGTTGACTGCGGGCAGGTTCTACTAAGACGAGGGGAAAAACCAATCCGTATGGATTGGCGATAACCTCGATCGGACATTCATTGTTCGGCACCAGCAGACCTCTGTTGTCCCCCGATCGCTTTGCTGTCTGAGGTAAGGAAATTACCCACAGGATCAGCGCCCAGCACAAAAACGGCTGCGCAGCGATAATAAGATATATGACCTTGATATCATCCATATCTTATCGTTGCAGAGAGGCGGGGCGTCATAAAGAAATGCGTCGCTACGCGGTGTCAGAAATTTTAGATTTAATTTCTTTTGGCCGGTTTCTCGCCGAAATGGAGATTTTCTATCAGCAAGTTCAGTGCTCCATTTAGATTGTACGTGCTGTTTCCCGTAAGCGGAACCGGCACGAGCTTTTCTGTCCTTGTCGGGATAACCGTTTCGTTTCTTCCTTGTTGTACCCAATGTTTCGTTAGCTTGCATTTTCGGAATGGATTTTCTTCACTGAGCGCAAGTTTGAAAATAGAATACTTTTTTTATAGAAAATATCGATTAACCTTCCATCAAGCGCGAGTTTAGGCCTGAAAATCTGCTCGGCGAAGCTATTAAGGGCCGTGTGACGATCAACGGAAGCAGAGGTTGCAACCGCTGTCCGAAATCGCCACTTCGACGAGGGGATTACGATGAAATTAGCGACTTTCAGTGTCATTGCGACACTTGCATTATCGGTTACGGCTGCGGCGCATGCCGAAACGGTGAAGATAGGGGTTGTGCCGGGGGCTTACGCCGAAACGGTCGAGGCGCTTATACCCGAAGCGAAAGCAGCCGGTATTGAAATCCAGCCTGTCGAATTCACCGACTGGACCACGCCGAATGTTGCGCTGGATGCCGGGGATATCGATGTCAATTATTTCCAGCATCGTCCGTTTCTCGATAATGCGATCAAGGACCGTGGCTACAAGCTGAGTGACGTTGGAACGGGCATTCTTGCCAATATCGGACTTTATTCGCTCAAGCACAAAAGCTTCGATGAGATACCGGAAAATGGAAAAGTCGCGATTGCCAATGACCCGGTCAATCAGGGGCGCGGCCTGCTGTTGATCGAGAAGGCCGGTCTGATCAAGCTGCGGGAAGGCGTCGGCTTTCAGGGCACGCTTGACGATATTGTCGACAACCCGAAAAACCTCACCTTCACCGAGGTTGAGGGTCCACAATTGGCGCGAGTAACCGGCGATGTCGATCTGGCGCTCGGTTATCCGCATTTCATTGCCGCTTCCGGCCTGTTCGATCCAGGTTCAGGACTGCTCTATTCGGGCATCGATGACCGTCGTTTTGCGATTTTGTTCGTGGTCAAGGAAGATCGCAAGGACGACCCGACGCTCAAGAAATTGGTAGAGCTTTATCAGCATTCGGATGCTGTCCGTCAGGCTGCCGACAAGGCCTACCATTCCAACGGCAAACTCTACACGCTCTCATGGCAGCACTGAGCGGAGAGGTTTTCGGAACGGCGGCAAAGCCGATACGTTCCGCAGCAATAGAGGGGGCGACATCGGCCGTCGCTCCTGCGATCCGCGCCGGTTCGGTCACTTTCGAACGCCTGAGCAAAACCTACGTCTCGTCCGTGGGTTCGGTGAATGCACTTGAAGCAATTGATCTTGCGATCCCGGCCGGTGGCATATTCGGCATAATCGGTCGAAGCGGGGCAGGAAAATCCAGCCTGCTTCGAACGATCAATCGCCTGGAGGAGCCAACAGAAGGCCGCGTCCTCGTCGATGGACAGGACATCGGGCGTCTGGATGAAAACGGACTTGTTGCGTTGCGCCGCCGTATCGGCATGATTTTCCAGCATTTCAATCTCTTGTCCGCCAAGACAGTCTGGCAGAACGTGGCACTTCCTCTGATAGTCGCCGGGGTGCCGAGACCGCAAATCAACGAACGGGTGGACGAAGTGCTGGCTCTGGTCGGTTTGGAGGGCAAGCATAACGTCTATCCGTCTCGTCTTTCCGGCGGGCAAAAACAGCGCGTCGGCATTGCTCGCGCGCTTGTGCACAAGCCCGAAATCTTGCTGTGCGACGAGGCAACATCGGCACTCGATCCGGAGACAACGCTTTCCATTCTGCAACTGCTGAAGGATATCAATCGCAGGCTGGGATTAACGGTCGTTCTCATCACGCATGAAATGAGCGTTATCCGCGAGATTTGCGACAATGTTCTTGTTCTGGAAGATGGCCGCATTGCCGAGAAGGGACCGGTCTGGGAGGTCTTCGGCGCACCGCAACATGCGGCTACGCGCGCCTTGCTGCAACCGCTGAAGCATGACGTGCCCGACGATATCGCGGCTGATCTTGAGACCTCGCCCGTTAGGGGCGGTGAGACGGTTCTGGAAATTCGCTATACGGGCGGGGAACGAGCCGGTCCGGACCTTTCGCAATTGGCAACGGTGCTCGGCGGCTCTCTCAGCCTGCTGCACGGTTCCATCGATCGCATCCAGGGTCATGCCCATGGAACGCTTCTGATCGCGGCGAGGGATGTTGCTCATGAAAATATCGACGCGCTGCGAGGGCAGGTCGGCAGCGTGAGGATACTCGGTTATGTCCGCCGCAATGTATAGCCGCCTCTGGCTGGCATTTATCGATACGGTGCACATGGTTGGTGTGTCCGCATTGATCGCGCTTGTGATCGGAATTCCCATCGCGGTGTTTCTGGTTGTTTCGTCACCCGGCGGCTTCTTCGAGGCGCCAAAGTTGAACCGGATCATTTCTGCTGTCGTCAACGGATTTCGCGCCACGCCTTTCATTGTCCTTCTGGTGGCGCTGTTGCCGCTGACCCGACTTGTGACGGGTACCACGATTGGCGTGTGGGCAGCCATTGTTCCCCTGTCGATCAGCGCGACGCCATTCTTTGCGCGTATCGCGGAAGTCAGCCTGCGCGAAGTGGACAAGGGCCTGATCGAGGCTGCTCAAGCGATGGGCTGCCGCAAATGGCACATCGTGCGTCATGTGCTGCTTCCTGAAGCGCTTCCCGGTATCGTCGGCGGTTTTACCATAACGGTCGTGACCATGATCGGCGCTTCGGCGATGGCGGGCGCCGTCGGAGCCGGCGGGCTGGGCGACATGGCTATCCGTTATGGCTATCAGCGGTTCGATACGACCGTCATGCTGGCCGTTATCGTAGTGCTGATTGCCATGGTCACAATCGTGCAGTTCGCAGGTGACTTTGCGGTGCAGCGATTGCGTAATCGATAGATGAACGAGGAGAATTGAATGGGCAGGAAGAGCATCGTCGCGGAGCGTCGCGCCAATCATACCAGACGCCCCTCGCCCGCAACGGCGGTGCGCCCGATTGTAACGGACGAAGAGGCTATTGACGCAGCCGAAACGCTGGCACGCCGTTTTGGCAAGAATGCGGCCCTGCGCGATAAACACCGCGTTCTGCCATGGGATGAAATCGAAGCCTATAGCGCAAGCGGCCTGGGAACCATTACCGTGCCGAAAGCCTATGGCGGCCCCGAACTTTCCTTCGTAACGCTGGTTCGCGTGTTTGAAATTCTCTGCACCGCAGATCCTTCGCTCGGGCAGATTCCGCAAAACCATTTTGGCGTGCTGGCGCTTTTGCGCGATCTCGGTTCGGAAGAACAAAAACAGCGCTTCTATGCCGATGTCCTTAAAGGAGAGCGGATCGGTAATGCGGGTCCCGAACGGGGACGCAAGTCGATCAGCCATGTCGCGACACGTGTAACAGCCAAGCCTGGAGGATTAAGGCTCACCGGACAGCGATTTTACTCGACGGGCGCATTGTTTGCACACTGGATTCCGACGCGCGCTATCGATGACGAAGGCCGCCCCGTGCAGGTGTGGGCTCGTTTCGACGCCCCGGGACTGACTGTCATTGACGACTGGTCGTCCTTCGGTCAGCGTACGACAGCGAGTGGAACGGTGGAATTCGATGATGTTCCGATAGAGCCGATACAGGTCGTGCCCGTCTGGCCCGCTGCCGATCAGCCGGGGCTATGGGGGCCGATTTCCCAGATTATTCAGGCGGCAATCGACGCGGGTATCGCGCGTGCCGCCATCGACGAAACAATGGCTTTTGTCCGTGACCGCGCGCGACCCTGGATGGATTCGGGCCTAGAAAGAGCTGCGGACGATCCGACCATCATTCATGAAATCGGGCATCTGGAGACGGAACTGGAAGCAGCACAGGCGTTACT
Organism: Brucella sp. 22210; assembly: GCF_052045675.1. NCBI lineage: Bacteria > Pseudomonadati > Pseudomonadota > Alphaproteobacteria > Hyphomicrobiales > Brucellaceae > Brucella > Brucella sp. 22210. The sequence goes on along the minus strand of NZ_JBQEPD010000027.1, from coordinate 39,000 downwards.
GCATCATGCTGCCGGTATTCTGGACGCATTGAGTGTGCAGCCAGTCACTGCGGAAACCAGTGCAAAAGCCTCGGTTGCCGTGGCTGAGGCGAAAATCCTTACGACCGAAATCGCGCTCGAAGCCAGTGAAAAGCTTTTCGACCTTGCCGGATCGAGCGCCACGCGTGCAGCGCATGGGCTCGACCGGCATTGGCGCAATGCGCGGGTGCATACACTGCACGATCCGGTGCGCTGGAAATGTCATCTTCTCGGAAATTATTATCTGAATGGTGCCCTCCCGGTACGCCATCAATGGAACTGATAAAGGTGGACGAAGCGATGAATGCACGGTCTCAACCAGCCACGCATGCAGCACCCGAAGCCGCTGCACGGCCCACTTTGATAGCCAGCGATGGCGAGGCGATCACCGCAGCCAGACAATTGGCGGTCCAATTTGCCCGCACCGCGAGCGCGCGTGATGCCGGGCGATTGCTGCCCTGGAGCGAACTGGAAACATATAGCGCCAGCGGCTTTTGGGGGGTGACCGTGCCGCGGGCCTATGGCGGAGCCGAAGTTTCCACCGTTACCCTGGCGCGGATCATCGCGATCATTGCTGCGGCAGACGGCTCGCTGGCACAAATCCCACAGAACCATTTCTATGCGCTCGAAGTGCTGCGCGTCGGCGGTTCGGAAGAGCAGAAACGGTTTTTCTTCGAGCGGGTGCTGGCCGGCGATCGCTTTGGAAATGCTCTTGCCGAAATCGGTAAGCGCGATTTCAAGCGCCGTACCCGTCTGGTTCGTGATGGGACGAGTTGGTACGTTCACGGCGAGAAATTCTATTGCACCGGCGCAATTTACGCCCACTGGATTCCCACCCTGGTCTTGGTCGAAGAAGGCGGCGAAGATGTGAGCTATCTCGCATTTATCCCGCGCAATGCAACGGGCGTATCGGTTATCGACGACTGGGACGGGTTCGGGCAGCGTGTGACGGGGAGCGGATCCGTCCTTTTCGAGAATGTGCAAGTCGAGCCAGACTGGATCGTGCCTTTCAAGGCTTCGTTCGATCGCACGACGACCATCGGCCCCCACGCCCAGATCATGCACGCTGCAATCGATCTCGGTATTGGCTTTGGTGCATTTGAAGAAACATTGCGTTTTGTTCGCGAACGATCACGCCCATGGCTGGATGCGAATGTCGAGAAAGCTTCCGACGATCCGCTCCTGTTGCACCAGATCGGCCATGTTCGCGTGCGGCTGCGGGCAGCCGAAGCCCTAGTGGAGCGCGCCGCTGCTTCGGTGGATGAAGCGCAGCAGGCTCCGGATGAAGACAGTGTTGCCCGCGCTTCGATTGCTGTGGCCAAGGCTCGCATCCTCACGACCAAAGCGAGTTTGCTGGCAGCCAACAAGCTGTTCGAGCTTTCGGGCACTTCTTCAACGCAGTCGGAAGACAATCTTGATCGTTATTGGCGAAATGCCCGCACACATACGCTTCATGATCCGGTGCGCTGGAAATATCAGGCGGTCGGAAACTTTCACCTGAATGGCAAGCGTCCACCGCGCCATGGCGCGATCTAGAGCATGTCTCCCAAAAGCGAGAACCGACTTTTGAGGTAAAGACATGTGTAAGAACAAATAGACAGAGCATTTAATTCGAAGATGTCCTGGTTGGTGACAACAGCAATGAAAAAGCAGATTCTTCTAAACGCTTTCAATATGAACAGCGTGGGGCACATCAATCATGGCCTGTGGGCGCATCCGCGTGACAGGTCAACCGACTACAAGAAGATCAGTTACTGGACGTCGCTCGCAAAGACGCTCGAACGCGGATTATTCGACGGAATTTTTATCGCCGACATTATCGGTGTCTATGACGTCTATCAGAAATCGGTTGAGCTGACTTTGAAGGAGTCGATCCAGCTTCCGGTCAATGATCCGTTGCTGCTGGTCTCGGCCATGGCCGCAGTAACGGAAAATCTTGGCTTCGGCATCACGGTCAACGCCAATGCAGAGCCGCCCTACACATTTGCACGCCGCATTTCCACGCTCGATCAGCTGACCGATGGGCGCATAGGTTGGAATATCGTCACCGGATATCTGGACAGCGCCGCACGTGCTGTAGGGCAGGGCGCGCTGACCGCCCATGACACGCGCTACGATAGGGCTGAGGACTATCTGGAAGTGCTCTATAAGCTCTGGGAGGGAAGCTGGGAAGACGATGCCGTTCGCGTCGACAAAGCTGCGCGCATCTATGCCGATTTTGCCAAAGTCCGGCCGATCCATCATCAGGGAGCGTTCTATCAGGTTGAAGGCTATCACCTCTCGGAACCGTCCGTTCAGCGGACCCCTGTTCTTTATCAGGCAGGAACGTCCGGCCGCGGTCGGCGGTTTGCCGCCCGGCACGCCGAATGCATTTTCATCACGGCTACGGACAAGGCGGCTGCCCGTACGACGGCAAGGGCGTTACGCGAGGCGGTTGTTGCAGAAGGCCGAAAACCAGACGACGTCAAGATATTCATCGGAATTTCCATCATTCCGGGACGAACCGAGCACGAAGCGCAGGAAAAGCGCCGGGAATATTTGAGCTATGCCAGTCCGGAAGCGGGACTGGCGCATTTTTCGGCCAGCACGGGTATCGATTTCTCGCGATACGATCTGGATGATGCAATCGAATATGGAACATCGAATGCGATTCAGTCGGCCACCGAATTGGCGCAGACGAAACGCTGGACCAAGCGCGACCTTCTCAACGAACTTGCGCTCGGCGGGCGTTATCCGTTGATTGCCGGTACAGCATCCGTCATCGCTGATGAACTGGAAAGCTGGATCGACGAAGGTGAAATCGACGGCTTTAATCTTGCCCGAACTGTGACGCCGGAATGCTATGAAGATTTTGTCGATCTGGTTGTGCCGGTTCTGCAGGAACGTGGCTGTTACAAGACCTCCTATGGGACTACCAGTTTGCGCAACCGGCTCTTCGGTGCTGGCAGCCGTTTGCCGGACTATCATCCCGGCGCGAGCTTTCGAACGTTGAAATAAAATCAAAAGTGTTAAAGTGCTCGATAGCTTCCACTAGTATTTAGGTGAGAAAACAAAAATACAACCCTGAGGCACAACCGATCTCATTGCGCTCGCCGCAGCTGATGCCGAGGAAAGTCGCTGATAATACAGGAAGCCAGACCCTTGTACTCGTCGTCGAATTTCATGCGCCGGTTTCCAAAGCCTTGGCATAGCCGGTGTTTCCGGCCAGAATGACGAAATCCACCAGCAGCTGAATACCGTGTTTCAATCCATGGCCCATCGCCAATTTCTTCCTTCTTCACTACAAACATCTCTCCGCCGCTGATCATCGAGAGCTTCCCACGCCATCGTAACATAGCGAGGCATCGCCATGTCGATCAGCGCATGGAAGACGGCCTAGGGGAGAGAGCTGCGTCTGGTCTCCAATTAAGCCGACGCCTCCTACCCCAGTGTTAATATTGAGGTGCTTGGTTTGGCGGTACGGGCAGGCCATTAAAATCCCAGACCATTTTAACAGGGGCACGTCATGCCCGCGGTTGCAATTTCGCACATATCCCTTCGATTATATGTTTGAAGCTGACGGACGCTCGGTTGGAAATATAATCTATCAATTTTATATAAAATAGAAAGACAGGTTGTTCTCTTTTTGATTCTGCATGTTGAATTCCGCCTTTATCTGAACCACTTTTCCATTTCGCTCGCGTCCCGTAATAAGACAGAAAAATGTGTATTCCCATACACTTAACTTCAAGAAGCTGGATCCGGGACAAATGGAAAAGTGGTTCAATTCGTGCCGCAAATCAACATGCCAGCATGTCTTCGACCATGCGAAAGCTTAGCGGAAACCGGAAATACAACCACACTGCTTCGGCAATAATCTCAGGCGGAAAGCGGTGGCGGTGGTAAAGCGAGGAGCGATTGTCGTGCATGCCTCTTATCAACTGCTGAGACTTACATCAAAGTTAACGTTACGGTGCCGTCGAAGGACAGATCAACAAGCTGAAGCTTCAGGCACGGTTGATCGGCGCAATGTCAAAGAAGCAGTCATCAAATATGCATCGGACCCAATATTCCACGCAGAAACACAGAAGGGGAAATTCAACCCACCTGCAGTGATTACAAGGCTCACGGACGTGCCGAGAAACAAAGGAGCAAGAGATCCAGGCGGTTTATTCAGCTGGTCAGGGTGTCGCTCTCTGTATCTCACATAGCTGATGCTCATGGTTCCTCGCGAATTGACATTTCGCTCAGCTTGGTATGAGTCTGCGTGTGACGCCGTCTGAAAAACTTCTCACACTCTGCCCCTGTCACGCGGAGTGCAGATACCTCTCTTAAAATGAAATACCAGCATGGGGCTTTAAATGAGTTGCAACGGCGCGGTCGAGCGCTTCGATTGCCCGTTGAGCGCCCTTTATACGACCAGTTGCCGCCAGTGACAATGCAGAGTTCGCCCCGAAAACGAGTTCGGATACTGCGTCCACTCCCAACGTGATTGACGGGTCTTCGCCATTTTGCCTTACCCCCTCTCCATTGATCGTCCACACGCCATTATTCTCGGAGATCTGTTGGTCTTCAATCCGCAGAACCACATCTTGAGTAGCGTTATAGCTACGAGCGTTTAGGAATTTGTGCAAGTCCAGCGGTCTTATCCAGCTCTCATCGCGGAGTTCCGACGTTTGCACAGCCCGCAGATTCTCGACAAACAAAGGTAGCGGATCGTCAACCGGTCGTGACGGCAGAATAACCTTGTGAAGGATATCCTGGGAAAATAAGTGGCCGATTAGTGCGCGCCAGGCGTCGTCGTCGTGAGCCACCATATCATCGACAATTGCTGTTCTTTGAGTGGAAGTAAACCAGTTCTCCGATGATTGAATATGAAACCTTATATATCCCCGTTCGGCGCCCTCAGACCCAACCACCGCCGCATGGTGAGGTGCGGATGCCTTTCTGGTACGTAACTCCTGTATTCTCCACCATGCGTTCCAGCGTGACAAGGTTGCTGCCCGTGGTTTCGGAATCGCTTTGGCAATTCTCTGGAACAATTCAAAGCTCTCAACTGCATCGACAATACGTAAATCACTACGCCGTTCAAGTTTTGGCCGTCCACCATTGGAAAGGTCAACTTCCTGCCGAACAGACCAAGACGCGATTCCGTATCCGTAGCGTCCATAGATGCGAGCGTCGGATGCACGCAACCCCGCGACAACATAACCTTGCGCATGAGCGCGTCTCAATTGCTCGCTCAGCAGCGCGCGGGCAATACCGTTGCGGATCTGGGTCGGGGCGACACCAACGTGCGTCACTGCGAGGTGACTGACGTAATTGCCGCCGGGTAGGGCAACAGAACCGTCATAACCATTGACCACACCCTGCAGTTCACCGTTGATAAATCCACCGAGCGGCGAACCGCTCTCCAGATAGTCGGTTTCGGCCTTCGCATCGGCGTGACCGATGTCTCCAATGCCAAGCATGGCCTGACGAAACTGGGCAAAGGCCTGTCGCTTTTCTTGCGTGCTGGTAAGGGCGCGAACCAATATGGGGCGGGTCTGTTCAGTCATGTGGAGTATCCCGAAAATTGAAAGCAGCAAGGCACGCGCCCCGCATTATAAATGGGCAGCCGTCTTTGGTGTCCTGTCAGGGCAGGACACCTGTCTCTACATCACTACATCGGGGCCAGCAGACCACGGGCTTTCAGGCGGGCGGCAGCGCCTTCACCGAAATGCCAGGCCTCTTCCAGATGCGGCTGGCCGGAGAAGATGAAATGATCAAACCCTGCCTTGTGGTAGGTCTCGACCAGGTCTGCCACCTGCTCATGGCTGCCGACGAGCGCGGTTCCCGCACCACCGCGCACGAGACCGTAACCCGACCACACACCGGGATGGATTTGCAGTTCACGGGCTGATTTTGGCGGTCCATCCCGTTCGGCATGCAGCGCCGTCATATGACTTTGGCCAACCGATTCCGATTTTGCTGCAAGGATTTTGGCGTTTGCCACCTGATCAGGGGAAACCCAACCGAGTAGCTTGTCGGCGACCGCCCATGCCTCATCCTCGGTCTCGCGGGAAATCACATGCAGGCGAATACCAAATTTCAGGTCACGACCTTTGGCCGCCGCCTGTGCTATCAGCTTCTTGATGTTCTCGGCTTCCAACTCAGGCTGGCGCCCCCAGACCAGATAGACATCGGAATACGATGTGGCGACCTCGGTTGCCGCGCCACTTGCACCACCAAAGAAGATCTGCGGCAGGCCGTAAGGGGCAGCATTGATGCGCGCTTCGCGTATGTCGTAATGTTTGCCGTTGAAGGAAAACGGTTTTTTCGCGTTTTCATCGGAGACGCCGCGCAGCACCTGAATGAATTCTGCAGTCCGCTCATAACGGGCGTCATGATCAAGGTGGTCGCCAAACCGTGCCTGTTCAAACCGATCACCACCGGTCACCACGTTGAGCAGCAAACGACCCTGCGTCACCCGCTGAAAGGTGGCAGCCTGATGCGCAACAAGGGTTGGCGAAATCAGACCCGGACGAAAGGCAACCAGAAATTTCAGCCGTTTTGTCTCGGCCGAAAGGGCCGCCGTGGCAATCCATGCGTCTTCGCACCATGAACCGGTTGGGGTCAGCACGGCGTGAAAGGGCTGCGCTTCGGCCGCGCGTGCGACCTCGCCAAGATAGGCGAGGGTAGGCGCACGGTAACCGCCGGCAAAATCGATCAGGTGGCTGTCATTGCCGGAACCGGTCAGGCCGCGACTGTCACCATTGGTTGGCAGATACCAGTGCAGATGAATTTTGCCACTCATGACCGGATCTCCGAAACGACGGATGAAGGCCGCTTCTGTCGTGAAGAAAAGCTGTTGTGTTTCATGCGAAGTCTCGTTGTGTGAAGGAAGGAACCCGGTGGACTGCCTCATCGCGCCGGCCAGGTACGGAGGCGATGAGGGTGCGGGCATAGTCTGATTTTGGTGCGCGAATAAGCGCATCGGCGGGGGCAACCTCGACAATCTGACCGCGTTGCATCACCGCAATCCGGTCGGCAATCGACACGGCGACCCTGATGTCATGGGTGATGAACAACATCGCTAGGCCAAAGTCCTTTTGCAGCTCGGTCAGTAGTGTCAGAACCTGCGTCTGCACCGAAACATCCAGTGCCGAAACCGGCTCATCGGCCACCAGTAATCTGGGCTGCAACATCAGCGCACGCGCCAGCGCGATACGCTGTCGTTGGCCGCCCGAGAAGGCGTGCGGTTTGCGGTCGGCGGCGCTCAAATCAATGCCCACCCGGCGCAAAAGCTCGTTCATGCGCGCCTCTGCCTCATCCCTACTGACGCCGAAATGCCGGGCAGCCTCGGTCAGGATGCGACGTATGCTGTGGCGCGGATTGAGAGAGGATTGCGGGTCCTGGAACACCATCTGCACCAGCGGGCGTCGCTCGCGGGTAAACAGGTCCTTGGCGTTTTCAATGTCATCTCCGGCAAAGCGGAAGGTGCCGGCATCCCGTTCAATCAGCCCAGTAATGACTTGACCGAGCGTTGATTTGCCCGAACCGCTTTCGCCGACCAAAGCAAGCGTTTCACCCTGCCGCAGCAGCAGGTCTACGCCACCAAGCGCTGCCACCGGTTCCCGTGTTTTGCTGAGCAGACGGCGGGAGGCGGCATGGGTTTTGCGGATGCCGTCAAGCTGCAGTAGAACGGCACCACCGACCGGTGGGCGATGTCTGTTGTCATCAAGGTCGGGCACGGCTGCCAGCAAGCGGCGTGTATAGGGGTGCTGCGGCCGCGCCAGCAGATCAGGGGCGGTGCCAGTCTCAACGATTTCGCCGTTCTGCATGACCACGATACGGTCGGCAATGTCGGCAACCACACCAAAGTCATGGGTGATAAACAGCACGGCAAGGCCGCGTTTTTCGCGCAGATCAAGGATCAGTTTGAGAATTTCCGACTGGGTTGTGACATCCAGCGCCGTGGTCGGTTCATCGGCAATCAGCAGTTCCGGTTCGCAGGCAATGGCCATGGCAATCGCCACGCGCTGCCGCTGCCCGCCAGACAGTTCATGCGGATAGCGCTGGCCGATCGTGTCCGGCTCCGGCAGCTTCATGGCGGCAAACAGTGCAGCGATCTTGTCCTTAGGTGCAGGAAAACCGTGCGCCTCAAGCGTTTCCGTCACCTGCCGACCAACCGTCAACAGCGGGTTGAGGGCAGTCATCGGCTCTTGAAAAATATAGCCAATGCGCGTACCACGCAGTCTGCGCAGCTGTACCTCATTGAGAGAGAGAACATCCTGGCCGTCAAAGGACAGAGCACCGCCGGTAACCTTCAATATGTTGCCTGGCAGCAGACCGGCAATGGCTGACGCAAGCACTGATTTGCCGGAACCGCTTTCGCCGACGATGCACAGCACTTCGCCGCGTTTGATCGACACCGTGGCGTTGGACACAGCAAGAGATCGATCAGCCCCTTTGGGAAGGGCAATGTCGAGCCTGTCTATGGCAACAAGTGGGGTGCGTTTCTGGCTCAAGGCTGATGCCTCCCGGCATGTTTGGGGTCCAGCCAGCGTTCCAGCCCATCACCAACCAGATTGAAGGCGAGCACAGTCAAGAAAATTGCCAGCCCCGGCAGGGTCGACAGCCACCAGTTGACGCTGAACGAGGTTCTGCCGGACGCGAGCAGGAACCCCCAGGACACGGAGTCGCGACTGCCAAGGCCAAGAAAGCTGATGCCGGATTCAATCATCACAGCACCCGCAATCAGCAGCGAGGCCTGCACCATCACCTGCGGCAGCACATTGGGCAACACATGCAAAAGGGCAATGCGGAGATGCGACAGGCCACTGATCCGCGCAGCGCGCACCCAGTCGAGACGCCGCAGCGATAGCACTTCTGCCCGCACGATCCGCACGATGGGCGGCCATGAGATCAAAGCGATTGCAAACACGACGGTCCAGCGGGTGGGCGAGAGAATGGCAACGATCATGATCGTCAGCAGGAAACCGGGGATTGTCTGGAAAAACTCGGTGATGCGAATGATCAACTCGTCAACGATCTCGCCAAAGTAACCGGCCAGCAGCCCGAGCACGACACCGAGGCTGACGGCAAATGCAACGACACTGACGGCTACCGCCAGCGTTGCCCGGCTGCCATGCACGAGACCGGCGGTCAGGTCACGCCCCAGCATATCGGTACCAGCGGGAAAGCCAGGCGAGAGGGGCGGCAGGTTTGGCCGCGCCACCATACGCCATGGATCGCCGGGATAGATCAGATCGGCAAAGATCACCAGAATTGCCAGTGCGGCCAGCACCGCAAATCCAAAGATCACAGGTGGTCGGAGCAGGGGATGGTTTGGCCAGCTGATCATACCGTTCCCTCCCGCTCAAGGCGCGGATCGATCAGCCGATAGGCGGCATCAGCAATAAGATTGGCAAGGATCACCCCGAAGGACGAAACGATGAATACGGCAAGAAGCACGTTATAGTCACGGGTGGTAAGCGCGTTGAACGCCAACCTGCCAATGCCCGGCCAGGCAAACACCGTCTCGACAAGGATCGAACCGCCAATCAACTGGCCGGCCTGCAAGCCGGCAATGGTGATGGTCGGCAACAGGGCATTGCGCAGCAGATGGTCGCGCCAGATCCGCCAAGGCGAGAGGCCCTTGGCGCGCGCCGTGCGAATGAAATCCATGCCGGACACCTGAAGAAGTGCGGTGCGCGATACCCTTGCATGGATCGACATATGGAAAAGCCCAAGCGTCAGCACCGGCAGCGCCATATGGGCCAGACGGTTGACAAAGGCCGGCCACCCGCCTTGCGAGGCGATGGAGGCTGTTTCCATACCATAGGAGGGCAACCAGCCGAGTTTGACGGCAAAGATGATGATGAAGACGAGGCCAACCCAGAACATCGGCATGGCAAAAAATGCCACCGAAATGGTGGTGATGATGCCATCCAGTGCTGAACCCGGCTTTCGGGCTGCAAGCGCACCCAGCGTCACGCCGAGAACGATCGAGAACAGAAAACCGCTGATCGTCAGCACAAGTGTTGCCGGAACCTTCTCCAGCACAATGTCGATCACCGGCCGCTGGTCGCGGTAGGACAGTCCAAAATCGAAGGTCGCGACACTCTGCAGATATCTCCACATTTGCAGATAGACCGACCCATCCAGCCCGAGATGGCGGCGCAGGTCTTCGACAAAGGCGGGGTCACTGCCGCCCTGATCTCCGGCCAGAATAAGCGCCGGATCACCCGGCGCCAGACGCAGCAGCAGGAAACTGCCAACGACCACAAAAAGCAGGGTCAGCAGAGCCTTGGAAAGCCGCAACCCAATCGCATAGACGGTTACGGCAGCCCGGCCCCCCTGCGTCGTGTTTTGCCTCGCTGCCATCACTTCTTCAGCCAGACATTCGCAAAATTGTCATCGGTGCCGAGCGCCGTGGTGATCAGGTCCTGAACCTTGTCGCGGTAGAGCGTCGGAAAAACGATGTCATGGGTCCATACCATCGGCACTTCATGCGACAGGATTTTCTGAACCTGGGAATAGATCTGCTTGCGCTTGGCATCGTCCTGCTCATGCGCACCCTGATCGAGCAGGGTATCCACCACCGGGTTGGAATACCCGTTGATGTTGCCGCCGGTGCTGCCGGCATTGTCGCCCTTGACGGTCGTGTAACCGTAGGAAATGCCAATGCCCGGATCGGCCGTGGTGTAGACGAAGTTCTGGGCAATATCATAATCGAAGGTGGTCAGGCGTTTGAACCAGCCGGCAACGTCAACTGACTGGATTTCAACCTTGATACCAACCGCACCCAGCGCCTCACGCAAATATTCCGCCTGCCGCGACCACAATTCACCATAGGGCAGAGGCACCAGCTTCAGCGTGAAACGTGTGCCATCGCCACCCACCTTGTAACCGGCCTCGTCCAGCAGGGCTGCGGCCTTTTCCGGATCAGAGGGGTAAGTCGTCTCGACGCTTGCATCCTTGTAAGCCGACAGGCTGGAGAAGGGGCCGTTGATCGGTTTGCCATAACCAGCAAAGATCGTGTTGATGATGAAGTCGCGGTCAATCGCCTGGGTGATGGCCTGACGGACCGTCCGGTTGGCGAGAACCGGATTGCGGTTGTTGATATGCACATAACCGATCGGCTGCAGGAACTCCCAACCACCTTCATTGACCGCAACACCCTCAAGTGCAGAAAGGCGCGGAATGTCGAAATTCTCGACATCACCGGAGCGCAGCACGTCGACCTGTCCAGTTTCGAAGGCAATCGAGCGGGAGTTCGCATCCGGCACGATCTGGAAATCAATTTCATCGAGATAGGGTTTGCCCGCATCCCAATATTTGTCGTTACGAACCAGACGGATGATGCTGCCCTTTTTCCACTCCGAGAACTTGAACGGACCGGTGCCGATAAATTCCGAATTGGCAGGTGCGGCGCGCAGATCGGTTACGCCGACATATTTATGGGCCGGGACGATCGCCACATTGAGCGACCACAGGAAGGCCGGGTAGGGCGCCTTCAGCGTAAAGACAACGGTCAGATCATCAGGCGTTTCGATGTGGTCGATCTGCGCGCTGAGGTCTTTTGAACGTGCGTGCTGGATCGGCAGGAAGTCGCCGATGCTGAAGGCAACATCCTTTGACGTGAAAGGCTCGCCATCATGCCAGGTAACGCCGGGGCGCAGCTTGAACGTATAGGTCTTGCCATCGGCGGAAATCTCCCAGCTTTCCGCCAGCCGCGGAATAGGTTTGATGTCCCTGGCGGAATAACCAAGCAGCGAATCGTAGATCTTGTTGCCAACAAAGGTCGCCGGACCCAAGCGGTTGATGCCGGGATTGAGCGAGATGGGCTCCGGCTGGACAATCAGGTTCAGTGTGCCTCCGGTCTCCGCCGAAAAAGCCGTGGACGCGAAGGCCAAGCCGACAATCGCTCCAGTTAATCCAAGCGCAAATGATCTCCAGTCGCGAGCAAACATCTCTTGATCCTCAATTCTATAGTTTTAGTAGATATGATCGAAAAAGGGATCAAAGGTGCGCTGCTTCTGTTCTAAATTTGGGCCGAAAAATGAAATTCTTCTATCGTTAAGTGGTGAAGGCATGATTGCGCAGCGCCGCTTGTGAGCAAGAGCGAACAAAAGTTAGCGGAAGCGTATTCCCCATACGGTGTGTGAGGCGGACAGATATTTTCCCGAACGCGCGGAGTTTGGAACTTTGCGACACTCGCAGAATTTTCGAAATCTATAAATATTATAGACATTATCAATTAAGGTTGTTCCAATGAAATCTTATTCTCACTGCTCAGCACTGGGACGTGTTGCATCGAGCCTTGCCATTATCGTTTCGCTTGGGGGAGAGGCGCTGGCAGGTGAGCCGCAATATGGCGGTACGCTGCGCATTGCTTCCCTGCAGGCAGATCTCGATGCCTTTGATCCGCTGACGGGTTACAGCACCGATTCCTGGGAGATCCTGCGGGCAGTCACCCGCCAGCTGGTCACCTATCCTGGCGCATTCACCGATATCAAGGACGATACCAAGCTGGTGCCTGACCTTGCCAAGTCCTGGGACGTGTCGGATGAAGGCAAGACCTACACCTTTCATCTGAAAGACGATGTGTTCTTTTCCGGCCCCATCGATCGCAAGATTGTAGCAGGCGATTTCGTATATAATATCAAGCGCTTCTGCGACCCGAACAAGCAGGTCGCAGCCATCAACTACTTCAATCTGGCGATATCAGGCTTCAAGGCCTATTGCGAGGAGTTTGCCAAGGTTCCACCAGGTGATCTTGCCGCAACCAAGGCATTCATCGATTCCCACGAAATCTCTGGCGTCAGCGCCCCTGATGACAAGACACTCGTGATCAGGTCGGATTCAAAAAACTACGACTTCCTCAACATTCTCTCGATGAACTTCGTGTCGCCGCTGCCGCCGGAAGTCGCGTCGAAATATTTCCCTGACTCTGCGGAGTTCCGCAAGAACTTCCCCTCCAGCGGTCCTTATTACGTGGATAGCTATCAGGATGGCCAGAAGCTGGTGCTGAAAAAGGCCAAGGGCTTCAAGGCCGAAAGCGACGAAGCCCGCAAAGCCTATGTCGATGAGATCATCGTTGATTTTACCGCCAACAGCGAAGACAGCATCGTCCAGAAGATCGAAGCGGGTGAGGCGGATCTGTCGCTTTATCTCGACACACCGCCAAGAACCGCAATCAGACGTTTCCAGACCCAGAAGGCGGAACAGCTGCATTCGTCCAACAGTGGTGCGGCCAACTTCATCACCTTCAACGCTCGCCCGGAAGCCCAGAGCGACGGCGCCAACGCGCTGAGAAAGCTGGAAGTGCGCCAGGCTCTGACCTATGCCGTCAACCGCGCCCATCTGGTGCAGGTACAGGGTGGCCCGATTGCCGCCGTGCCGCTGTCGCAGATCATCACCTCGACCATTCTCGGTCACGAGGCGTTTGATCCGTACCCGACCGAAGGCAACAAGGGTGACGCGGCGAAGGCCAAGGAGTTGCTGGCAAAGGCCGGTTACCCCAATGGCGTGAAGTTTGATGCAATCTACCGCACCACCGCCCAGTTTGAGGCAATTGCCGTTGCGGTGAAGGAAGATGTCGCTGCCGCCGGTATCGAGCTTAACCTGATCCCGGTTCCGCCAACCCAGTGGTATGCCTTCATTCAAGACGCCAAGAGCAGATGGGATATTTCGCTTGGTGGACAGTTCGCGCCAGACTGGCAGGGTCCAAGCACCCGCATGCTTCTGGGAGGCTGGCTCAACTCGGATGCTGCACCTTGCGGCACCGGCAATGTCAACTCTATTTGCTACAGCAATGCCGAGCTGAACAAGCTGGCCGCTGAGGCATTCCCTTCGGATGACCCCGGTCCGATCTGGGCCAAGGCTGACAAGATCGTCTCTGCCGACATTCCGTGGATCCCGCTGTTTGAAAAGCGCAAGATCGCCATCACCTCAGACCGCATTACCCACTGGGCATGGTCTTCGCTGGCTGTTCAGGCGGATATCACTAACATCGCAGTGAAGAAATAAGTCCGATGAGCGTCTTCTCCGTACACGATTTGCAGGTTCGTTTTGGCACCGTCGAGGCTGTCAGAGGCGTATCATTTGATGTCGAAGCGGGAAAGACGCTGGCCATCGTCGGCGAGTCCGGATCGGGCAAGAGCACCAGCCTGCTGGGGGCGGCTGGTCTCCTGCCAGCCTCGGCAAAGGTGCGCGGCAGTGTTCTCTACCGTGGGCGGGAGATACTAGGTGCGTCACCGGCGGTGTTGCGAAAGATAAGGGGGGCCGAGATCGGCTTTATCTTTCAAGATCCGCTGAGCAACCTTCATCCGCTCAAGACGATTGGCGACCAGATCGGTGAGGCGATATCGGCTCATCGATCCATCGGCAAAAAGGAGAAGCGCGAGCGTGTACTTGCGCTTCTCCACGACGTTGAAATATCGAACCCGGAAAAGCGGCTGGATGATTATCCGCGCCATCTCTCGGGCGGCATGCGCCAGCGCGTGATGATTGCCATTGCCATTGCGCTGAACCCCGGCCTGATCATCGCCGATGAGCCGACCACGGCGCTCGATGTGACTGTTCAGGCCTCGATCCTTGATCTGCTGCGACGTTTGCAGGAGAGGCACGGTACCGCACTGGTCTTCGTCAGCCATGATCTGGCTGTCGTGTCCGATATCGCCGATGATGTGGTGGTGATGCGAGACGGTCTTGTGGTCGAACGTGCCGCCGCCGATGCCATCTATGCCACGCCAAAACATTCCTATACACGCGAATTGCTGAGTGCAGCACGGCTGGATGGCCCAAGAACTTATACACAGCCACCTGCGGTCAGCGCAAGCCAGTCGCTGCTTGATGTGGACGGTCTCAGCCGTTCCTTTGTTGCAGGCCAGCCGGTCCTGGAGGACGTAACGTTTTCTATCGCCAAGGGCGAAATTCTCGGGCTGGTTGGTGAATCCGGTTCTGGAAAATCAACCATTGGCCGGCTGATTGCCGGTCTTGATCGGCCGGATGATGGCTCCATTGCACTCTCCGGCACCAATTATGCACGGGCCGGCCGCCCTACCACGCTGACCGGCGCCGCACGCCGCGACATTCAGGTGGTGTTTCAGGACCCTTACGCCAGCCTCAATCCGCGTCGATCCGTTGAATCCATTCTTGGCGACAGTTTCGTCATCGCCGGTGAACGCGACCGCACGCGCCTGCGCCAGCAGGTTCACCAATTGCTGGCAGAGGTGGAACTACCGGAGGCCATCGCCAGCCGTTTCCCGTCGCAACTCTCGGGTGGTCAGCGGCAACGTGTTGCCATTGCACGGGCAATTGCTTCACGGCCATCGCTCGTTGTCGCGGATGAGCCGGTGTCGGCACTCGATATCACCACTCAGGCCAAGATCGTCGAATTGCTGCGCCGTCTGCGAGATCGCATGGGAATTTCTTTCCTGTTCATTTCCCATGATCTCGCTGTGGTCGGTGAATTATGCGATCGCATCATCGTGCTGGAGAAGGGGCATATCGTTGAGGCTGGCCCAACCGGGCGCATCTTCGAACGTGCCGAACACACCTACACAAAACGTTTGCTGGCCTCGATGCCCGGCAGCAAACGGCAACCCGTCAATACAGTTGTGAAGGCCGTGTCCTATGTCGGTTGAGATCATTGAGGACGCACCGCGCCGTCACTGGTTGCCGGAATTTGTCGGCGTCTTGTGGCGTGAGCGAAGCGTGCGGGTTGGCGCCATCATCGTTTTTGCAGTGCTGGTCGCAGCGGTCTTGGCGCCACTGGCTGCCTATCTGACCGGGCATGGCCCGACGGACCTGTTTCCGGATGTGGCGCTGGATGAAATGGGCCTGCCGGTTGGCCCATCCTGGGCCTTTCCGCTGGGCGCTGATGGAAATGGCCGCGATGTGTTCGTGCGCACACTGTTCGGCGCGCAGATTTCACTGCTGGTCGGTATTCCCGCGACCACGGCTGCAATGATCATCGGCACGTTGATTGGCATGATCAGCGGTTTTCTGGCGGGCCGGGTCGATCGGATCGTCAGTCAGGCAATCGATGTTGCCATGTCGTTTCCCTTCGTCGTCACTGCACTCAGCCTGTTGTCATTGAACAGGGGCGAGCAGGGCATGCCGTTGATTTCGCCTGTCGTTGTGGTCATTTTGGTGATTACGCTGTTTTCGTGGACCTACTTTGCCCGCCTGACGCGCGGCATGGTGCGGGAACTGCGCTCAAGTCCGATGATCGAGGCATCGCTGGTGGCGGGCGCTTCAAAATCCCGCATCATCTGTCTCGATATCCTGCCCAATATCCTGCCGACCCTGCTGGTATATTGGGCGGTGCAACTTCCGGCCAACATAGTGGCGGAGGCCACCTTGTCGTTCCTCGGTGTGGGCATTCAGGCACCGGTACCAAGCTGGGGCAACATGATTGCCGAAGCCCAGCGCACCTCGCTTTATCAGGACCAGCCCTGGTTTTTGGCCGGACCCGCTCTTGCGCTTTTTCTCACCGTGGTCGGCTTCAACACCCTGAGTTCCGGTTTGCGAACCGTGCTCGATCCGCATCAGAGGCGTTTGTAATCCATGACCAGAAACTTCATTTCAACCGTGTTTCGGTCCGCGTCGACACTCGTCATCGTACTGATCCTGTCTTTCTTCATCACTCGCATTGCCTATCGTAATCCTGCGGCCATGCTGGCGCCACGCAACGCCACGCAGGAAACCATTGACGGTGTGGCGCGGGCCTTGCGCCTCAACGAGCCATGGTACGATCAGCTGTGGTATTACCTGTTTCGTGGTCCTGACATTCAAGGCGCGCCGATGGGCTTGATGCACTGGCCACCGGCGCTTGGATTTTCGTTTCGCAAGCAGGCGCCAGTCACCGATCTCATTCTGGCAAAGGCCCCGGTGACCATTTCGCTGGCACTTGGCGCACTGGTCATCTGGATGGCGATCTCCATCATTTCTGGCGTTGTTGCCGCCCGGTGGCATGGCCGTTTCATTGATCATGTATTGGCGCTTTTTGCCTATGTCGGCCTGTCGATCCCGACATTCCTCAGCGGCATTCTGATTTCCTATTTTTTCTTTTATCAACTGACCAACCATGGTTACAGCTGGTTTCCGAGCAGCGGTTATGTGCCCCTGACGGAGAACGCGCTGGAATGGGCGCGTCATCTGGCATTGCCCTGGGCAACGCTGGCCATTGCTGAAATCGGCATTTTCCAGCGCATCGTCAGGGCAGGCATGCTCGATGTTCTGGGCCAGGATTATATCCGCACCGCCCGCGCCAAGGGGCTCAGCGAAAGCCGCATCTACCTGTCGCACGCCTTAAAGGCGGCCCTCAATCCCATCATCTCGCTGGGTGGGCTTGAGCTTGCCGTGATCATGGGCGGCGCAATCGTCACGGAAACGATCTTCGGTCTCGATGGTATTGGCCGGATGGCGATTACCGCCGCACTGGACGGCGATTTTCCGCTGGTCATCGGCACGACTATCTTTGCCGCATCCGTTTTTGTGGTTTGCACCCTGATCGTTGATTTGGTCGCGCAATGGCGTGACCCGAAGTGATCCGACGTGACCCGGCCAATCCAGTCCGATGCGCTGATGCCGGCGCTTAACCCCTCAAACCCGACAATCCTGCAGATGGCCTTCAAGGCTCGTCGCCAACACAACAGACATTCGCGCCCGCATCTTTTGCTGATGCTGTGCCACTATGAAGGAGAATGACATGACCGCAGTAGATGCAACGATTTCACGCAGCTATTTGCGCCCCGCAACGGCACGAGAAGAGGCACTCGTCGAGCGCTTCCAGCCGGTCTTTGACCGTATTGCCGAAGGCAGTATTGAGCGTGAGCGCAACCGCACCTTTCCCTTTGAACAGGTGCAGTGGCTGAAGGATGCCGATTTTGCTCTGGTGCGTGTGCCGGTGGAGTTTGGCGGTTTTGGTGCCTCGCTTGAGCTGGTGTTTTACCTGCTTTCCCTGCTGGCAGAGGCCGACGCCAATGTCGCCCATATCTGGCGCAACCATCTGGCCTTTGTTGAGGACCGCCTCAATGCCCGGCCATCCGCCGCCAATGAACGTTGGCTGCAGCGCTTCCGCGACCGCGAATTTGTTGGTGGCGGCTGGACGGAAGCCAATAACGGCACCTATGCCACCATCAAGACCACAGTCACTAAAACCGATGACCACTACCGGGTATCCGGCGCCAAGTTTTATGCCACCGGCAGCCTTTATGCCGACTGGCTGGATGTTATCGGCAAGGACGCCGACGGCACGCTGATCACCACACTCGTCAACCGCCACCAGCCCGGCGTTGAGCTGACCGATGACTGGCCGGGTTTTGGCCAACGCACCACGGCCAGCGGCAGCGCTGTTTATACGGATGTTGTGGCGCATGAGGGCGATGTTTTTCCAGCCAGCGAACGTGTTGTCTATCAGGGGCATTTCTACCAGACGGCGCTGCTGGCGGTTCTGACCGGCATCACCCGGGCCGTGCTGCGTGATGGTATCAAGGCGCTCAAATCCCGTGGCCGCAATTATCCGCAAGGGCTTGATCCGGTGCCGGCACTGGATGCGCAACTGTTGCAGGTGATAGGTGAGGTTTCGGTGCGTGCCTTTACGACCGAAGCGGCACTTCGCCGTGCAGCAGCTTCGCTTGACCTTATTGCTGCCGCCCACGCTGCTGGTGATGTGGAACTGCGCGACAAGCGCGCGACAGCCGGTGAGGTGGCTGTTGCGCAGGCGCAGATCGCCATTGTCGACAACACGCTCTATGCCGCAACCCATGTGTTCAACGCGCTTGGCGCCTCGGCCACATCAGAGGAAACCGCGCTCGATCGCCACTGGCGCAACGCCCGAACGCTGGCCTCGCACAATCCGGTTGCCTACAAGGCCCGCATCCTTGGTGACTATCTGGTCAACGACAAATCGCCGGTGTCGAGCCTCGCGCGGCTTGGTCGCGGCGGGCAGGGCAACTAAGGAGCGACACCATGACCAGACCTTATCTCGCCCTTGCATTGGCCGGTCCACATCTGGTGGAACTGACCGGCAGCCGTGAACTGCTGGCACGCTGGGATGCCTTGCCGGTTGCCTTTACGGTGCTTGGCATCGACCGCATCGATGGTAGCGAGCCGGCAGCCGTGACGCTTGCCAGCAGTGCCGCCGGTGCCACGCTGGCCGGTGCGACCGAAAACGGCCGCTTCCTGATTGCCGCTGCACCACAACGTGACCACCCCTATAATCTGGCACGCCGTGTTGCGTCGCTTGCCCATCTCTCCGGCGGCCGCAGTGGCCTGCTTGTCGGTATTCGTGATGCCTATGCACCGGAAGGGCCAAAGGATGCTCCGGCATGGGGCGGGGCGGGGCTTGGCGGCGGGGCGCAGCTTAATGCCAAGACGGCCTATGACACGGCCGTTGCCGTAAGAGCGCTGGAGCAAAGCTGGCCGCATGACACGATCATCGGTGACCGTGAAAGCGGTATTCTCGTGCAGTCGGACCGTATCGTGCATGTCGATATTGCCAACAGCTTTTCCATTGCCGGACCGCTCAATGCACCGGAACCACAGACCGGTGCCTCGGTCATTGCCTGGTACGGCCACACAAAGGCGGATGCGCCACCGGCGGGAGACAATAACCCGATTGAGCTGGTGTTGGGTGGCGCGGGTGCTGTGCCCGTAGTCTCCTTGGAGGAGACACCACCCACCCAAGGTGTGACCGGTGTCGTGCTGAAGGCAGGCAACGAGCAGTCGGTGCGCGCGTTGCTGGATGCGGCAGAGCGCCTGTTGGCGGATGGTTTTGAACCAACGTCGCTTGGCGGCTCCCTGCGAGATGCCATCAAGCTCGTCCCACCGCAGCCGCTGCCATCCACGGTGCGTGCTGCTTTCCCGGCGCCAAAACCTCAAGTCGCGCTGTAGACGGTATTGGAGACATTTCAGATGACAAACAAACGATCTGGCCACGTCCTGCTCGGCATCAACGTGCTGGTTCTCGGCTATCTTCCAGCCGCTTGGAAAACACCCTTGCTGGAAAAGGATGCCTTTATTGATCCGGCCTATTGGGAAAACATCGGCAAGACGGCCGAACGTGGCACGCTGGATGCGCTGTTTCTGGCCGATGGTCCGCTGCTCGGTGACCCGGCCTATGATGCCAATCCGATACGGCTGGAACCTTCGGTCAATTGGGGGCACGTGGCGGCCGCAACCTCGCATGTTGGTCTGGTCGCAACGGCCTCTTCAACCTTCAACGATCCGTTTGAACTGGCCGAGCGCTTTTTATCCTGGGACCACCAGACCGGTGGACGTGCGGCATGGAATGTCGTGACCACACGTGGTGTGCCGGCGGCGCGCAATTTTGGCATTCCCGACATTCCGGCCCGTGATGACCGCTATGAACGGGCCAGCGAATTTGTGGATGTCGTGCGGGCGCTGTGGGCTTCGGCGGTTGACGGGCGCGACATTAATCATCAGGCCGAGTTTTTTAACATTTCCGGTCGCCTACGTGTGCCGCCATCAAAACAGGGCCAGCCAGTCATCTTTCAGGCCGGTGGCTCACCGCAGGGCCGCACACTGGCAGGCCGAATTGCCGAAGGGGTATTTGCAGCAGAACTGACCAAGGCTCAGGCAATCGAACATTACCGGCTGGTCAAGGGATTTGCCCGCGACAATGGCCGCTCGCCGGATGATGTAAAAATCCTGCCGGGTCTGCTGCTGAGCCTTGGCAGCACGGAAGAGGAGGCACGTCGCCGCAGCGATGAAATCCATGATGCCGGTCCAGCATCCTATTCCATCGGTTGGCTGTCACAGGCCATCGGTTACGATGCATCGAAACTGGAACTGGACGAACCGTTTCCCGATGAGGTTCTGGGTCCTATCAAGGACACCAAGACCTTCCTTGGCAGCATCGGATTTCGCGAATCCATCATCACGCAGATCCGCAGGACCAACCCGACGGTGCGCGAATATCTGCGCCAGACCCGTTACACCGGTTCGGGCCACGCCGGTTTCGTCGGTACGCCGGAGCAGCTAGCAGACCATATCGAGGACTGGTTCCACGCTGGCGCCATCGATGGTTTCAACCTGCAGCCTGACCGGCTGATCGATGGCCTGCCGGTGATTGCCGATGAGCTGGTACCGATCCTGCGAAAGCGCGGTCTCTATCGCCATGAATATGAGACCGAAACGCTGCGCGGCCACCTTAAAGCTGCTTCGCCAACGCCTTTTGTCTGAGTAGTTGTGAGCAATATTGGGCTTGGCGTAGGAGGTTACGGAGTTTGGGAACGGCGGTAAAACCGCCAATTCCAACGAATGTCGGTATCGGTAGTTGCGGCCCCCGCAACCAGAATAGAACCAAAAACCTCGAGCTTCTTTACCACACGGCCGTCAGCTGCGGCGGTGGTGTTCGGCTTTGCAATCGGGGCAGTGCTTGGCATTGCCTTTGCTGCGGCGTTGGCTTCCTCACGCCTTGCCGACAGGCTGGTAATGCCGACCTTCAACGGGCTGAAACAGATATCACTGCTTGCATGGATTCCGCTTATCTCGGTCTGGTTCGGCTTTGGTGAGCAGGCGAAGATCGTTTTCGTGGCGCTTGCCGCCTTCATTCCAATCGTTCTCAACACTTATGACGGCATGCGTGCAGCCCCTGCCGATCTGCTCGAGGTCGGGCACGCGCTGAAATTCAACCGTCGCCAGCGGATTCAGCGTATTTACCTGCCATCCGCAATGCCATCCATCGCAACGGGCGTGCATCTGGGTCTGATCTATTCTTGGCTTGCGACGGTTGGGGCAGAATATTTCCTTGCCGTCGGGCCGGGCATCGGCGGACGCGAACGGTTCGATATGGCGATGGTGATGGTCGGTGTAATTATTCTCGGTCTTGTAGGATTTTCGCTCAATCGTCTGGCCTATACGCTGGAAGCATACCTGCTGCGGTGGCAGCCGAAACGCTCTGCATAACCGGCATCGATAAGGTCAGCGCAGCAGCGGCAGCAATTGATCGCCCTGCCTTTTGATCTCTGAAAGATAGGGCGTATCGGACAAAACGAAGTGGGAAATCCCGAGATCCTGATATTTTTTCAGCGAACGGGCAACCTCTTCGGCAGTGCCGACGAGCCATGTGGTGCCAGCCCCGGCGGCTCCAGCCTTCCCCGGAGCGGTATAGAGATTGTCATCCAGAACATCGCCGCGTTCATGCAGGGCGAACAGTCGTTGCTGACCTACGGCAACCATGCGGCGATGATCGTGCCAGCGGTCTACTGTGACCGTGGTCATAGCCGCGACCTTGGCTTGAGCATCCGCCCAGGCCTGTTCCGCGGTGCCGCGGATTAGCGTCGTGATACGCAACCCGAATTCAAGCGGCGGAAGGTTGCGGTCTAGTTTTGAACTCAGGCTTTTGAGCCGGTCGATCCGCGCTGCGATATCCTCGATCGGCTCGCCCCAGAACAGTTGCACATCGGCTTCGGTTGCTGCGACCTGTTCGGCAGCATGCGATGCGCCGCCAAAATAGAGTTTAGGGTGACGGCGTCCACCACGTTCCACGATGCTGGGGGCGACCGTCGAATTTGTGACATGAAAATGCTCACCGGCCCACGTCACATTTTCTTCTGTCCATAGACGGCGGATGAGATTCATGAATTCCCTGGTGCGGGCGTATCGCTGTGGCTGATCACCTTCGCTGTCGCCATAGGCGGCGAGATCATCCTGGCCCGAGACGATATTGATCCGTATGCGGCCATTGCTGAGATGATCAAGAGTCGCTACGGCGGCGGCAAAATGAGCCGGGCGCCAATAGCCCGGACGTATCGCGATCAGTGGCTCGAATGTGCGGGTACGGGCAGCAAGAGTTGCGGCGACGGTGAATGTGTCCGGCCTTCCCCATCCAGTACCGATCAGCGCACCCTTCCAGCCATGATCTTCAACGGCAGTTGCCTGCGAAAGCAGGGCATCCAGACTGTTGTGATCTGGTTTCGCAATGTCACCTCGATGACCGGGCTTGGTATCATTGGGAATGTACCATAGAAATTCAGATGCCATGCTTATCCCGTGCTCAATCGATTTCTGTTTAAAAATATCCGCGACTATGTCGCCTGCGAATGAACAAAACCCGGATTCTTGCTCTATGCAAAGTTATAAATTCTATAGAAGCAGCTACGCGTAAAACATCTTTGCGGAAATATCTCATTCTTGTTCGAGGAAGGGCGAATGAAAAGCGACGGTTACGTTAGCTTTTGTTCAAGTTCGAACAGGAATGTGGGCGATATGCTTTCCTTTTATTGAGGTTTCACGTGGTTTTCCCTGGAATATTGGATCGAGAAGCTACCTCGCCAACGCCCACTGAATGGCATTCAGAATAAAAGGGTTGTTCCGCTTATCAGGCAGACAAACGTCTTAGAAACCGTCGCGACGGGTGTCCTGCCTCATGATCCAGCACAATACGGATGTCCGCGGCTTCAGGTGAAAACTTGTTCGTTGCCTTGCTCATATCGGCTCCGCTTTCATAGAAGTAGGTTTCTCAAGCAAATCTAGTGCGGTTCACCTGAACTGAGGATCGGAGGCAAAGTTGTGTTGAGAGTTTAAGATGCACCATTAATGGTGATCACAAAAGTTCCGTTTGCACTGAACACAGGTTCCTGACTAAGGAAGGAGTGTTCAAAAATTGGACGGTTAGAGGCTGAAGCGGTGGGAGATAGCGGCAAATGTTAGGTTCTGTGAAAAAAGCGGTCACCATCATCGAGGCCTTTGCGGATGGGCAGCGTGAATGGTCCGTCACCGAACTGAGCCGCGAACTGAATTTGCCACAGCCCTCCCTGCATCACTTCCTTTCCACGTTCCGCAATGTCGGATGGGTCGTGCAGGACCCGGCCAGCAAGCGTTATCGCCTCGGTATCAAATTGTGGGAAATCGGTTGTGCTGCCGTCAATTTTCGGGAGAACGCGGAAAGCGCACGTCCCTTCCTGCATGGGCTTATGGAAGCGTGCGGCGAAACGGTCCATCTGGGCATGATTTCGCAAGAAGACCCAGCAAACGTTGTCTATATCGACCGGGTTGATAGTGCAGAGCCTGTGCGGATCGTGACAGCCCTGGGAAGTCGGGCGCCGTCGCATTCATCAGCGATGGGCAAGGCCATTCTTGCGCATAATGAACGCTTTGAAAATGCGGTCGTGGCAAAGCCTCTCGTAGCAGTTACAAGCCACACGATCACCGATCCGGTCTTACTGAAACAGGATTTCGCCGAAACGCGGCAGCGCGGGTATTCAATCGGCAAGGGCGAGTTTATCGGTGAAATGATCGGTATTGCTGTGCCCGTGCGCGACCGGTTCGGCGAGGTGACGCTCGGTATCGGTCTATGGGCGCCGGCGCAGCAAATGACCACTCAATATATAGATCGGATTGCGCCGATCATGCTGGAAACCGCCCGAAAGGTTTCGCAGCAGCTCGGTTATCTCTCAGCGCACATTTGAGAAAATCGGTCTAATTCCAGATTGAGAATTGAAAATCCATTCGTTGAATGCGGGCGGTTTGCCATTATTCTTTATATGAAACTAGATTTCATATTATGAAATATGATGGAAGATCGAAGTGAGCGTCGAATTAATAGGCTATGTTCCGCATACTAGGGCCACGGAAACTTCCGGCCTGTGGTGGTCGTCGGATTTTGATGTCGATTACATTGAAGAAACGGCTTTGGCCCACGAGGAAGCGGGTTTCGACAGCGTTCTGGTCGGGATGCATTCCTGGTCGCCCGATCCGTGGATGATCGCTTCGCATATTTTGCGCATTACGAGAAAGCTCAAGGTTCTGGTTGCGCATCGGCCTGGTACTGTGCAGCCGACCCTTGCAGCAAGGCAGGCAATCACGCTCGACCGGCTTGCCGGCGGCGGGCGCCTGGGTCTGCATATCATCACCGGCGCGCCGGGTGGCGAATTGCAGCGCGATGGCGACACGCTGGCGGATGATCTGCGCTATGAACGCACGGCTGAATATATCGACGTCCTGCGCAAGGTGTGGACCGCCGATCAGCCATTCGATCATGCAGGCCCATATTATAGCGTCAAGCAGGGTTTCAGCTCGGTACGGCCTTTGGCGCAGCCTGCGATCAGTTTTGCGGGGTCTTCCGCAGGGGCTTTAGCGGCAGGACCGGGCCGCACAGATTATTACATGGTCTGGGGTGAGCCTCTGGCTGCATCCAAGGCAACCTTCGATGAACTGCACGGCCTTGCCAATGAGCGCGGTCGACCCCTGACGATCAGTGTTTCGCTTCGCGCAATCATTGGTGAGAGCGAGGACAAGGCCTGGAAAAAAGCCGAAGACATCTACACTCGCGCAGCCTCAGAGCTTGCGACGGTCGGCACGGCTGAAGGCAATTTAAAGCAAATGGAGCAGAAAGCCGATTCCGTCGGGGCCATCAAACTCGACGCTATAGCGCGTCAGGGCGATGTGCAGGATGAACGTCTTTGGCTTGGCTTCACACGCCTCGTAGGGCGGGGTGGTTCTACCGCCACACTGGTTGGAACGCTCGATCAGGTGACGGATTCATATTTGCAATATTACCAGCTGGGTGCCAGCGCCTTCTATCTGCGCGGGTGGGAGATTGCCGCAGATGCACGGAAATACGGACGGCAGCTGATCCCAGCGCTGCGGAAAAAAATCGCGAAATATGAGCTGCGGAAAAACGCTGTACATCAGGCCGCCGAATAACCACCCCCCAAATTGTTCGAGATCATGTCAAACAGCCATCAACAGACACCGCGCCGTTCCGGTCTTATTCTCGGCCTGAGCGTCACCTCCAACGGTTCTCACACGTCCGGCTGGCGCTATCCCGGTGCGCCTGCAGATTCTTCGCTTGATATCGATTTCTGGCAGGACCTTGCGCGCCGCGCGGAAGCCGCCAAAATCCACTTCATCTTTTTTGCTGACGGTGCCGCAGTGCGGCAAGGCGGGGACGATCCGGAGGCGCTACGCTATATCGGCAAGGTCGACCAGTTCGAGCCTTTGACCCTGATCTCGGCGTTATCGATCGCAACCAGGAATATCGGCTTTATCGCGACCGCCTCGACTACCTATAACGAGCCATACACGGTTGCGCGCAAATATGCCTCTATTGACTATATCAGCAAGGGGCGCGTGGGCTGGAATGTCGTCACCTCCTGGAGTGAGGCTGAAGCCCAGAATTTCAATCTCGATCGCTCTCTTGAACATGGTCTGCGCTATCGCCGCGCCAGCGAGTTTGTCGATGTTGTGTTCAAGCTCTGGAACAGTTGGGAAGACGATGCCTTCTCGCGCAACCAGACTTCAGGGCAATATCTCGATCCGGCTAAGCTGCATATCCCCAATCACAAGGGAGAGTTCTTTTCCGTCAAGGGCCCGCTCAACGTCGCCCGTCCCATTCAGGGCTTTCCGGTTATCGCACAGGCGGGGTCGTCGGAACCAGGCCAGCAACTGGCCGCGCGCACAGCCGATCTCGTCTACACCGCACAGCAGAATTTCGAGAATGCCCGTGTCTTTTATGAAGGTCTGAAAGCGCGTCTTCCAGCTGATGGGCGAGGCCGGAATTCGCTGAAAATCCTGCCGGGTGTCCTGCCCATCATTGGGCGTACGCGGGAAGAGGCAGAGGAGCGCCACCAGAAGCTGCGGTCGCTCATTCATCCAGCCGTTGTTTATGCGATGCTGGAACCGAAATTCGGCGATATGTCTGCCTATCCGCTGGATGGCCCCATTCCGGATCTGCCGGAAACCAATGGGATCAAATCAATCAAAGCACAGCTCGATGCGGCGCGCGCGAAGGGGCTGACGATCCGCGAATTATACGAAACATCGGGTGCAGGCGGCCATCGCCAGATCGTGGGCACTGCGCAAGAAATTGCCGATCTCATCGAGGAATGGTTTGTCGGCGAGGCCTGCGACGGATTCAACATCATGCCACCTTATTTCATCGAGGGTTTGCAGGATATTTTTGATCTTCTGATCCCTGAATTGCAGAGGCGTGGCCTGTTCCATAGCGATTATGAGGGGCACACCTTGCGCGAAAACCTCGGTCTGGAGCGCCCCGCTCATCCCGCCGCACAACTAGCTGCCAATGCTGCCGCTGAATAATCACGAGAGACAGATCATGACATCATTCAATCGCAGTGCTTTTATTCTAACCGGTATTGTCGCGCTCGGCACAAGCCTTGCAGGCACACCGTCCAGAGCCGAGGAAGCGCTCGTCGTGGTCGGGCAGGGCGGCTCCTATCAGGAGGCGCAGCGCAAGGCGTTCTTTGAACCCTTTACCAAGGAAACCGGCATCCGGATTATCGAGCAGTCTCCCTCCGATCCAGCCAAGTTTCAGGCCATGGTTGAGAGCGGAAATGTCGAGTGGGACGTGGTCGATGTCGACCAGGAATTTGTCTATCGCGGCTCAAAGCTCAATCTTTTCGAGAAAATCGATTATGCGACCGCTGGCATCAAGGCTGGTGATTTTGATGCGGGACTGATCAGCGATTATTCGGTGCCGAGCATCGTCTGGTCAACGACGCTCAATTATAATTCCGAGCGTATTGATGCAGAAAAATCAGCCAAGTCTTGGGCCGAATTCTGGGATGTCGAGAAATTCCCCGGCGATCGCACCTTGAACAAGCGCCCAATCAACACACTGGAAATTGCTCTTCTGGCCGACGGCGTAGAGGCGGATAAGCTCTATCCTTTGGATGTGGATCGCGCTTTCAAAAGTCTCGACAAGATCAAGCCGCATGTTCAGGTCTGGTGGGAAACCGCAGGCAAAGCGGAGCAATTGCTAGTCGATGGCGAAGTTGCCTATTCGGCAGCTGGCAATGCCCGCGTGCAGAAGGCAAAACGTGACGGTGCGCCTGTGGATGTGAACTGGGGACAGGCCCTTCAAACATCTCAGTCGTGGGTTATCCCGCGTGGTTCGCAGCACAAGGACGCTGCGGTGAAATTCATCGCTTTCGTATCCCAGCCAGAACGGCAGGCAGACCTTGCAAAGCTCATTGATTATGGTCCGAGTAACAAGCGCGCATTCGAATTTATCGATGATGATGCGCAATTGCCGACTTCGCCGCGGTTGCAGGAACAGGCTGTGAAAACCGATCCAAAATGGTGGTCCGAGAATTACGAAAAAGTCAGTGAACGTTTAAATCAATGGCTGCTTAAGTAAATCTCTGAAGGGAGGGCCTCGCCCTCCCGTCCTCTTCCTATAAAATATGGACGACAGTCGTGCCTCCCTTAAACGACGACAATATCATTCAGATCAGACGGCTGAATAAAAATTACGGTTCAACGCCTATTCTGCGCGATGTCGATCTTGACGTTCGGCAAGGTGAATTCCTAACCCTGCTTGGGCCAAGCGGGTCGGGCAAAACCACGCTTCTCAATATCATTGCCGGTATCCTCCAAAGCGATTCCGGTTCTATCCTGCTGCGTGGTCGTGATATTTCGCATCTGCCGCCCGAAAAGCGCGACATTGCGGTCGTTTTCCAGAACTACGCGTTGTTCCCGCATATGACGGTTGCGCAGAATGTTGCTTTTCCGCTTAAAATGCGGGGCATC
Organism: Brucella sp. 22210; assembly: GCF_052045675.1. Lineage (NCBI taxonomy): Bacteria > Pseudomonadati > Pseudomonadota > Alphaproteobacteria > Hyphomicrobiales > Brucellaceae > Brucella > Brucella sp. 22210. Next base: position 10,488 of record NZ_JBQEPD010000027.1, on the reverse strand, counting down.
GGCCGCGATGAGTGCCGCAAACGCGTGGAAGATGCACTTTCTATTGTCAAGCTTGAGACATTTGCTGGCCGTTATCCCTCGGAGCTGTCTGGCGGGCAACAACAGCGTGTGGCTCTGGCGCGTGCTCAGGTCTTTGGTCCAGCCATCATGTTGATGGACGAGCCGTTAAGTGCACTTGATAAACGGTTGCGTGAGCATATGAAGACCGAACTCAAGCTCATTCAGCAAAGGCTGGGCCTGACGGTCATCTATGTCACTCATGATCAGGGTGAAGCGCTGGCTTTGTCCGATCGTATTGCCGTGATGGAAGAGGGGCGTATCGCGCAATTATCCTCACCGCAGGAGATTTACGAGCGCCCGGCTAACCGTTTTGTGGCCGAATTCATTGGCGAAGCCAATCTGATGCCGATGGAACTGTTCAAGCCGGGACAAGCGGGAACCATGCTTGTTCGTCCTGAATATATCCATGCCGGCGATCCGGTCTCGCGCTCGGATTACAGGCTGGATGCGCAGGTGCAGACTGTCATCTATGAGGGCACGCATTACATCGTATCCCTACAGGCACAGGAACGGCCAATCACCGTCCGGCTCGAAAAGGGTAAACTACCCGTTTCTTTGGAACCGGGCCAATGGCTGCAACTCGGATGGAATGCCAATAACGCGCATGAGTTAGCGCAATGAGCAATTTTTCAGCCGCCTATCCGTCGAAAATAGCCGGAGAAAATGGCCATACCCTGCTTGCGCGCTTTCAGATGCGCAAAGCAGCCTTTTCAGCCTATCTTCTCTGTGCTCCCGCTCTCGTCGTACTGCTGTTCATCTATCTTGGCCCGATTGTGCAGACGCTGATGCGCAGTTTTGCGACCCAAGGCGCATGGTATGAAAACTATGCCCGGCTGTTCTCGACCGATATTTACTGGCAGTCCTTTGTCATAACGTTTCGCATATCGGCCATCGTCACGCTGGTCTGTCTTGTGCTTGGCTATCCGGTCGCCATATGGCTCACACGGTTGACCGTGAGGCGGCGCGCGATTGCCTTCGCTTTCATCCTGATACCCTTCTGGACCAGTGCGCTCGTCAGAACCTATGCCTGGACTGTCATCCTGCAAAAGCGCGGTCTCATCAATGCCACGCTTAAAACTCTCGGCCTGATCGATACCCCGCTAACGTTGTCCTATACGACGCTTGGAACGATTATCGGCAATGTGCACATCCTGCTGCCTGCCATGATACTGACGCTATATGCAGTTCTTTCTAGGATAGATGTTTCGCTGATCAATGCTGCGCGTTCGCTAGGTGCACGGCCCGTTTCGGCGTTCCTGCGCGTTTATCTGCCCTTGTCGCTTCCGGCGATCATCGCGGGAAGCACACTGACTTTTGTGGCCTCTCTTGGCTCCTATATCATCCCTGCTCTACTTGGGGGACGCGAAGACCTTTTCGTAGCCCAACTGATTGACCAGCAGGTCAGCAAATTGCTCAATGTCCGCTTTGCTTCGGCCATAGCCATGGTTCTGCTGGTGTTGTGCCTCATATTATGCGTGGCTTATGCCCGTTTTATGGAGCGGGGCGAACGGCGGAGCGGAACAAATGGCACTCTTGTTGTCAAATCTTCGGGATGGGGTCTTCCATCCTATGCGGCACTGGTGCTCCTGTTTCTGGTTCTGCCTACCTTTGTGCTAATCCCGCTTTCGTTCAGTTCGGCGCGTTATCTGACATTTCCACCGCCCGGTTATTCCTTGCAATGGTATCAGTCTTATCTTGGCAATCCTGCATGGATGGAGGCTACATTTCGCAGTCTGCGCATTGCGCTGGCCGCAGCCATCGGCGCGGCCATTTTGGGAACCCTTGCCGCACTCGGCATGAGCCGTATGAGCAAGCTGTCACGATATATCTTTACAGGATTGATGCTTTCGCCGCTGCTGATCCCCAATATCATCTTCGCGCTTGGGCTTTACCAGCTTTATTCAGCTTTGGGCCTGATCGGTACGGAGACGGGACTGGCGATGGCGCATACGGTTTTGGGCCTGCCCTATGTCATTATCACGGTCAGTGCGGCTTTGTCGGCCCGCGACCATCATCTGGCGGTGGCAGCACGCAGTCTGGGTGCCGGCCCGGCAGATGTCTTTCGCTTCATCCAGTTTCCACTGCTTCGCAATGCCATTCTTGCCGGCGGGTTTCTCGCCTTTATAGCGTCCTTTGACGAAGTGCTGATTGCGATCTTCATTTCTGGTGCGCGCACGTCAACATTGCCGAAAATGATGTGGGATGGCGTGACGACTGAAGTCAATCCGACCATATCGGCGGTATCGGTCATAGTGATCTCGATTTCGTTGCTGGCAATGCTGCTTATGAATTTGCTGCAACCGCGAAAAGAGAGGTCATCCAAATAGGTTTGACGCCATTTCCCCTATTCATGCGAACAAGGTTTTACTTAACCTGGAAACTAAGGTTCTCATTTCTTTAAATGCTAATGGCGCAGGACAATATTGGAATGACTTCAGGAAGGAATCCAAAATGACGGCTTTAAAACTTGTCGGTTTGGCAGGCAGCTTCAACCGGCCCTCAAAGACATTGTCCCTCGTGCAGCATATCGCAGAACGTGCGAGCGCCGAGTACGGCTTTGAAGCCACGAGCTATGATTTGCACGATGTTGGGCCATCACTTGGCCGGGCTCTGTGGCGCAACGACCTTGACGAACAAGCCGAAGGCATCATCAATCAGATTGTTGCAGCCGATGTTCTCGTCGTCGGTTCTCCTACCTTCAAGGGATCCTATCCCGGACTTTTCAAACATCTTATCGATCTCATCGATCCGCAGGACTTACGCGGCAAGCCGGTTGTCATCGCAGCGACCGGTGGCGGCGACAAGCATGCTTTGATCGTCGAGCACCAGTTGCGGCCATTGTTCGGGTTTTTCTCCGCGCATACGTTGCCGAGCGCTATTTATGCATCCGAGCGTGAATTTACGGATTATCGCGTGTCTTCCGAGCCGCTTTTCCGCAGGATCGAGGATGCAGTTTCGGAACTTGGCGCTTTTTTCCCGAAGGTAAAGGCTTCGCTTGTCGCTGCCGAGTGACGCCCGTTTGCTTCGCGGCGGCGTGATTGAAATGGAAACAGATATCGGGGTATGGAATGCCACTCCTGCCCGCGGGGCTTCGTATTGTGATGATCAACTGCATTGCAGTCCAGCCATCACCCGTCTTAGGTATGAGCCAATCGGCCTTGCAACGCCCCAATGGAACGCCGCACCGATCTTTGAAATTGATGTCGAGCGATTGTCATTGGCGAACTGGTTCGTGGGGAGCAAATCAGAATAAGCAGTTCAACGTTGTCAATGCGGTGAGGCGGGTGGCAGACCTAGCGATTCTTGACTGGCAATCAAAGGGTGGGTTCTAGCTTGAAGTGCGACTTGCACAGCAACACTGACCTGACGCAGGTCAACCAGGCGCAGTTGACTGCCCTCGCCCATGATCTTAACGCAACCCCGCGCAAGTGTCTTGGATTCAAGACACCCGCTGAGGTGTTCGCCTCCCTTTTGCAGGAAGCAGCATAATCAGATATGCCTCCTCAACGGCATGATGCACTTGGGATAGCTTTTCCAGCATTTCTTGTGATGAATTATTTAGATGGCTCCATTATCAAGTTGCCTGATTGGCAGCACTTGCTTAATAAGAAGGCCGGTGGGCGGATTAAGCTATTCTGAAAATTGAGATTGCCAAATATCGTATTAAGTCGTGTAGGGCGGCTTTTTGCTATGTTGGTTGGATTTCAGGTTCCTGAAAAACGCAGGAATTTCAGTATAGGCGGGATGTCCTCTGATTTTTGAGGGGGCGGCATCTTGCATACAGAACAGTCAAAAAATAGAATTACACTTTCTTTTACAGAAAGAAATGATGCATTTCGCAAGGTTGACTCGTCACAGATCCGTGATGTTAACCATAGTATTTTTTTATTATTTTTCGCTTTATTATTTATAATTACTGTAAGTACATTTGCTTCTGCGGCTTCGATCGCCAGCTTGAGCGCCGACCGATCAACCTATACTTTTCCCGGCACGGTCATAACATTCACGATGTCATTTCATACAGACAATCGTGCCTGGAATGGAGCGGAGTTTTCGGACCAGGGAGGGCATAGTTTTAGCCAGGTCTTGTGTCCAGCAGGTAACAACGCAACCAACCAGCAGATAACATGCACATTTCAGTATGCCGTCAAGGCCAGTGACTTATCCAATGACCTGGAGTTCATTCCAGAAGTTACAATCTCGGGTCTTGATACGGCAACGTATAGTGGCGTGTTACGAGTAGCTTACAAAGCGCCAGATGCAGCAAACATATCCGTCACTTCATCACCTAATCCTTCGACACTCAATCAGGCTGTAACCATTATCGCCACCGTCACGAGCAATACCGGTTATACTCCAACCGGATTGGTTGAGATATCGAACGATGATTATTCCATTATTGAGACTGTTACTCTGGTCAATGGCTCCGCTACACTGACCACGACGCATCTTGTGGCCCCGACCGACAATATTTACGCGGTTTATTACGGTGACACCTACAATGGCGGTGGAGAAGCCTCGATCACGCACACAGTCAATGCCGGCCTGCTGCTGACAGCCACTCCAGCGAGCACCATGACTGTCGGCGAGGCCTACTCGCAAGCGAACACTGCGACTGGTGGCACGGCGCCTTACAATTTCGCAATTTCAGGCGGTGCGTTGCCAAACGGACTTTCCATCAATTCTGCTACAGGTTTGGTGTCAGGCACACCGACCCTCGCAGGTCCGTTCAGCTATACCGTGCAGGTCACCGACCGCACTGCGCCAACGCCTTCTACCGCCAGCTATACGACGACGGGGACCATCGCCCGAGCCAATCAAATCATCTCATTTGACCAGCCCGCTAATACGTCTATTGCAACGAACTCAATCCTGCTGTCAGCCAGTTCCTCGTCTGGTTTGCCAGTTACTTTTTATTCCAGCACGACAGGGATATGCACAGTCTCCGGCAGTATAGTAACATTGGTTGCGGCAGGAACTTGCTCGATCAGTGCCGATCAACCCGGTGATGTCAACTATCTGGCCGCATCAACGGTGACACGTGACTTTACAGTCAGTCCAACGCTACCTGGCGCTCCGACCATAAGTAGTATAACGGTGCCCGTTGGTGGGGATAGCGCCCAGTCTGGATCGGCAACGATCAGTTTCGCGCCACCTGCATTCAATGGTGGTTCCCCAATCACGCAATATACTGTTATCTCGAATCCCGGCGGTCTGATGGCGACCGGAACGTCCAGCCCTTTGACGGTCTCGGATCTAATATTCGGGACGGCCTATACATTCACTGTAACAGCGCGCAATGCTGCCGGATCAGGAACCGCATCAGCCTCATCGGTCAGTGTGACCCCCATCAAAACACAGACAATCAGATTTGATAATCCTGGTTCCAGAACCTTCGGCACGACGACGACGTTGGTTGCAACAGCAACCTCTAACCTCGCAGTTTCTTTTGAGTCTTTGACAACTAATATCTGCCAAATAGTCACGACAACGAGCGTCACGGCCAAGGCTCCTGGCACCTGTACTGTTCGGGCAAGTCAGGCCGGAAGTGCGGCCTACCAGGCTGCGACCGACGTGACGCAGAGTTTTGCGATCACTGTGCCTGGCGGTGTGGTGTCCATGGCCACAACGAGCCTGCCGGCACCAACGCGAGGTATAGCCTATAGTCAGACGCTCCTTGCTTCAAATGGCGCCCCCCCTTATTCATTCACGGTTTCAACTGGCACATTGCCAAACGGTTTGACCTTATCGCCGTCGGGCAACCTTTCTGGCATTGTCACCTCAACAGGTTCTTCAACTTTTTCAATCCAGGTGACGGATCAGGCCGGACAAACCGCAACACAATCTTATTCGTTTACGATCATCGCCCCTGCATTCGCCTTCTCACCAACGTCTCTCCCCAAAGGAACCGGCGGCGTGATCTATCCTGCAACCACCGTGGCGGCTTCAGGGGGAATCGCGCAATATTCCTACGCCGTTACCGCTGGCGCTTTGCCCAACGGTCTCACCTTGTCTCCAGCTGGCGTGATATCGGGCACACCAAGCGCCGCAGGTACTTTCCCTTTTACAATCACGGCCACGGACACTTATGGGGTAACCGGCGCACAGGCCTATTTCATGACTATTGGCGCGCCCGCTCTTTCCATTACTCCTGCCACGTTGCCAAGCGGAATGGGGAGTGAAACTTACAACCAAACCTTCACCGTATCCGGTGGTACTGCACCCTACTCCTTCGCAATTGCTTCGGGCGAACTACCACCAGGCATCGCATTGGCTCCTGATGGCCAACTATCAGGCCGCCCGACGCAAGCGGGCAATTTCACTTTCGACCTAAAGATCACCGATGACCTCGGCTTTACCGAAATTGTCAGATTTTCAATTTCGGTTTCCGCTCCAACCATAGCAGTATCCCCATCCAATCTTCCCGCCGTTGTTGGTGGAACCGCCTATAAACAAGTATTCAGTGCATCCGGTGGCACGGGTCCCTACAGTTTTGCTGTAAGCGACGGGAAACTTCCTTCAGGGTTGTCTCTCAAAGCGGATGGAAGTCTCTCCGGCGTCCCGGACGAGGCTGGTGCCTTTGCAATTGTCTTAACGGCAACCGATAAAGACGGTTTCAAAGGAACGGCAAATTACACGCTTTCGGTCAACGCGCCTGTACCGGTGGTCCAAAATCAAGTCATGGAACTGACGGCCGGAACCACCGGGCGCGTGAGCCTCACCAAAGGCGCAAGTGGCGGGCCGTTTACAGGGGCGGCTCTTATCCAGCAGCCAGGCGTTGATGAAGGCTCCGCGTACATAGATCAGGAAGCTGGGGATTACGTCCTGGTATTTGCCGCAGCACCCACCTTGAGTCAGGCCGTGACCATTCGATATAGCTTGTCCAATAATTGGGGTACGTCGGCACCGGCGGAAGTTCGCTTCAGTATTACCTCTTTATCTGATCCGGCGCTCGATACAGAAGTGACAGGGCTTGTTAATGCGCAAATTTCTTCCGCTCAACGCTTTGCAGCGGCTCAGATAACAAATTATCGCGGACGTCTCGAACAATTGCATGATGAAGGAGATCGTCGCGCCAACTCCTTTGGTATGGGGATTGGTAAATCTCGGGACAATGAAGAACTCGCATATCTGCCTCAAAAGGAGGCCGATCCTGTGGCAAGGGCGCTTGAACGAATGGCAAAGACTGAGCGACAGCAGGATCTGCAACTCGCTCCGCGATCAGGTGAAGATTCATCGAAGCTTGCATTCTGGAGCGGGGGATTTGTCAATTTCGGTTCCCGCGACGACAATGGGACAGATCTCGATCATACCCTTGTGGGAATGACAGTTGGCGCAGACTATAAATTTTCTTCGAGTTTCATTGCCGGCATTGGCATGGGCTACGGTCGCGACGTCACGGACGTCGGCAACAATGGAACTCGAAACAAAGGTCAGGCCTTCAGCGCTGCGCTATACGGCAGCTACAAACCAATGAACCGTGTCTTCGTAGACGCTCTCGTGGGCTACAGTTTTCTCGATTTCGATAGTAATCGTTTTGTAACGGATACAAGTGATTTCGCGAATGGCCAGCGCAACGGTAATCAGGTTTTCGGCTCGTTATCCCTGAGCTATGAACACAGAGCCGATAGCCTGCTTCTTTCTCCTTATGGAAGCATCGATGCCTCATGGTCAAAACTTGACGGGTTCAGTGAATCTGGCGCTGATTTGTATAATTTGCGGTTCGACGATCAAAATACAAAGACTGTTTCCGCTATTCTTGGCCTACGTGCAGAATATGCTATAGCGATGGACTGGGCCATGTTGCGACCCAAGGGACGAGTTGAATATACGCATGACTTCACCGGCTCGAGCCGAGCAAGCATGGGTTATGCTGACCTATCAAACGGCTTTCCCTATACTTTCAATTCTGATCCGACAGAACGCGATTATTTGTAAGCGCTGTCCTGACCCCACCTTCCGGATCATCGCTTGATCATTGATGTTCAACCTCGAAAGAGGGCTAGGACATATGTCGATTTCAGAACTTACGCTTAAATCCAAGGATGAGCCGATACGCCGGTTTGAGGTGTTCACAGGCAATGGCCGTCGTCGCGAATGGAGCGACGATCAGAAGGCGCAGATCATTGCGGAGAGTTGCGAGCCTGGCGTCACGGTGTGCTCTGTGGCGCGGCGGCATGGATTGACGCCGCAGCAGTTGTTCACATGGCGACGGCTCGCCCGAAAGCCGCTTGATGTGTTGTCGGTGCCGGAGCAAGCACCAATGTTTGCACCAGCAGTCGTCGTGTCGCCCGAGAATTCGGAACCGAAGAGGGCGCGGCAAGCACGTTTGCCAAGAAGAACTTCTCCGGAGGCGGCCATTGAATTGCGGATTGATGGAGCCTGGCTGCGTATTGCCTCTGGCACCGATGCTGCAACCATTGCCGCCGTCATCCAGGCGTTGAAGGCTCAGTCGTGATTGGCCCGTCCGGTGCGGTAAAAGTGATGATCGCCACCAAGCCTGTCGACTTCCGCAAAGGTGCTGAAGGATTGGCGGCATTGGTAAAGGCCCAGATGGGTGCCGACCCGTTCTCGGGCACGATCTACGTATTCCGGGCCAAACGAACGGACCGGATCAAGCTGATCTTCTGGGACGGCAGCGGCGTGTGCCTGGTCGCCAAGCGGATCGAGGATGGCGAGTTCCATTGGCCTCGAATGCAAGACGGTGTGATGCATCTGACGGCCGCCCAGTTCTCGGCTCTGTTCGAAGGATTGGACTGGAAACGCGTGCATGCGCCGAGCGAAACGCGCACGCCGATAAAGGCCGGATAACGGGCGCGACCAATTGAATCAGAGCCATTCAGCGTCTCGCTCCGAGCGGCAAAATATGCTGTTCTCGATCCATGACGATGACGGCAGACGAGCTTCCGGATGACCTGAACGCGCTGAAAGCAATGGTGCTTTCGCGTGAGGCGGAGAATGCCCGCCTGCGGCAGATCATCAAGGAATTACAGCGTCACCGCTTTGGTCGACGGGCAGAGACGCTTCCAGAGGACCAGCTTCTGCTTGGGCTTGAAGAGGCCGAACAGATCGAGGCTGCCGGGCTGGAAGAGAAGGAACAAGGCTCGACTGCTCTGCGCCAGGCGCAGGTCGCTAAACGGCGTACGAACCGGGGTTCACTGCCAGCGCATCTGCCGCGCGTCGAGATCGTGGTCGATATCGATAACCATGCCTGCCCCTGCTGCCGCAACGACCTGCATCGGATCGGCGAGGATGTCAGCGAGAAGCTCGATCTTGTGCCCGCCCAATTCCGGGTGCTCGTGCTGCGCCGCCCGAAGTATGCCTGCCGGGCCTGTGAAGAAGTCGTTGTCCAGGCTCCGGCCCCGGCAAGGCTGATCGAGGGCGGCATCCCGACAGAGGCAACCGTCGCCCAGGTGCTGGTATCTAAATATGCTGACCACCTGCCGCTGTATCGCCAGGCGCAAATCTACAAGCGTCAGGGCATCGACCTCGACCGTTCGACGCTCGCCGACTGGGTCGGTCGCGCCGCCTGGCATCTACGCCCGGTCCATCAGCGGCTGCTCGATCATCTGAAGTCATCGTCCAAGCTCTTCGCCGACGAGACGACGGCCCCGGTGCTCGATCCGGGACGTGGCAAAACCAAGACCGGCCAGCTTTGGGCTTATGCACGAGATGACCGGCCGTGGCAGGGCGATGACCCGCCCGGTGTCACCTATGTCTATGCGCCAGATCGCAAAGGCGAACGACCGATGGCCCATCTCGACGGCTTCGTCGGCATCCTGCAGGTAGACGGCTACAGTGGATATCGCCCGCTCGCGGCAAAGAACACCGTGTCGCTGGCCTTCTGCTGGTCCCACGTTCGACGCCGCTTCTATGAGCTTGCTGCCGCTGGTCCGGCACCCATCGCCAGCGAGGCGCTGCGACGCATCGGCGAACTTTACAGGATCGAAGAAGAGATACGTGGCCGGCCCCACGAGGAGCGTCGTGTCGCCCGTCAGGAAAAAAGTCGTCCGATTACCGACAGCCTCGCTCCCTGGCTGCGTGAACAACTCGGCTACATCAGCCAGAAGACAAAACTCGCCGAAGCAATCCGCTATGCCTTGTCACGCTGGGACGGCTTGACCCGCTTCATCGACGATGGCCGGATCGAGATCGATTCCAACGTCGTCGAACGGTCAATCAGGCCAATTGCCCTCAATCGCAAAAATGCGCTATTTGCCGGTTCTGACGCCGGGGCCGAACACTGGGCGACTATCGCCTCGCTCATCGAGACGGCAAAGCTCAACAATGTCGAGCCACTGGCCTATCTCTCAGACGTCCTCACCAAGATCGTCAACAATCATCCAAATAGCCAGATCGACGACCTGCTGCCTTGGGCCTATGCCGCAACGCACGATCTCAAAGCCGTGGCCTGAAAACAGCGCTTAC
>NZ_JBQEPD010000026.1:0-47211 GCF_052045675.1 Brucella sp. 22210 | reverse complement strand
TCGCCTTCGTCATCGACGCATTCGACCGCGAAATCATCGCCTGGACGGCGGTTGCCAATGCAGGCATTTCCGGCTCAGACGTGCGTGACATGATGTTGGAGGCGGTCGAGAAACGCTTCCATGCAACACGAGCCCCGCATGCTATCGAGCATCTCTCTGACAATGGCTCGGCTTATACCGCGCGGGACACGAGGCTGTTTGCTCAAGCACTCAATCTGACGCCCTGCTTCACGCCCGTGGCCAGCCCGCAGTCGAACGGAATGTCCGAGGCATTCGTTAAAACCCTGAAGCGGGATTACATCCGTATCTCGGCACTACCGGACGCCGAAACGGCGCTCCGTCTCATCGATGGATGGATTGAAGACTATAATGAAATTCATCCCCATTCCGCGCTCAAGATGGCTTCCCCTCGGCAGTTCATCAGGGCTAAATCAACCTAGCCGACGTGTCCGGCGAAACGGGGTGCACTCCAATTTCCAACAATACACTCTCAGCACGGTCACCGGCGATAGAAGTTGCCGAACTGCTGAAGCGCACGGCACTATCCGCATGGCCTCGCATCGACGTCGCAACTCTATCTGGCAGTCGCTGGGTCTGTTTCCTCGAGCAACACAGTTCAGAGCCGCTCGGCGATGATCTGAAGGCACTCCTGACGGGTCAGGAATATGAACCGGGACCGACAAAGGACTTGCCTGTGATCGTCGGTCAGGCACGACTGTGGATCGAGAGGCATCATGTATGAACGCGATCATCCATGGCTTCTGCTTCTGTTGCCAGTACCGCTGCTTCTCTGGTGGCTTCTGCCAAGCCATCGGGTATCGACCGCTTCAATCAGACTGCCCTTCTTCAAAGATGTCGCACGAGCAGCAGGTGTTGAACCAACGGTGGGATCGATCATTCCGCGGCGAAGCTGGTGGCAGATCGTCCTTGATCTACTAGCTTGGGGCTTGCTGGTTCTGGCGCTTGCCCGGCCGCAACTCATCGAACCGCCGATTACCAAATCGATACCGCAGCGCGATATATTGCTAGCGCTCGATCTTTCCCGATCGATGGATACGCGCGATTTTGCGACACCAAGCGGTGCGTTGGACACGCGGATCAATGCCGTCAAAACAGTGGTAGCCGACTTTGTTGCAAGGCGGGCATACGACCGGCTGGGGTTGATCGCCTTTGGCGACGCCCCTTATCCGCTAGCGCCGTTCACGATGGACCACGATTTAATACGGACAATGATCGGCTCTCTCGTGCCGGGCGAAGCCGGTCCCAGAACCGCAATGGGCGACTCCATCGGCCTTGCTATTCGCATGTTCGAGAAATCGAATGTGCCCGAGAAAGTGCTTATCCTGCTCTCCGATGGCAACGATACTGCAAGCAAGATGCCGCCTCTAAAAGCCGCAGAAATCGCCAAAGACGACCACATCGTTATTCACACTGTCGCAATCGGTGACCCAAACGCCACCGGCGAGGATAAGGTCGACATAAAGACATTACAGGCCATCGCCACGCAAACGGGTGGGCGCTATTCCTTCGGTCAGGATCAGACCAGTCTGGCCGCCATCTACGATATGCTGGACAGTATAACGCCACAGGAACAGAAAGAGTTGTCATGGCGACCGCGTCGGGAGCTGTTCCAGTATCCGGCAGCACTCTCATTGATGATATTGATCTTTTCTCTTTGCCTTAGTGTTGCACAGGCACGAATGGTACGGAGAGCAGCGACATGACCTCCGACTTTCACTTCCTGCGCCCCGCCTGGCTAATTTTATTGATACTGCCGCTTGTCCTGGTTTGGCTTGCCGCGCGGTCTTCAAACGTCAAGCAGAAGTGGAAGAACATGATTGCTCCACATCTGCTCGAGCGACTGGTTATCGAAGGAGACAGCAAGCGGCGTTTTCAGCCAGCGACACTTCTGGCTCTCATTATGGTCATCATGATCCTCGCAATCGCCGGTCCAAGCTGGGATAAGGAAACACCACCTTTCGTGCATGACACGGCATCACTGGTGATCGCGGTCGATCTTTCACAAACAATGGATGCCATTGACGTCAGCCCCAGCCGCATCGAAAGGGCCAAGCTCAAAACCCACGATATTCTGGCAAGTCGCGCCGGGGCTAGAACAGCTGTGATCGCTTACGCAGGCACAGCACATCTGGTTTTGCCCCTCACCGATGACGCCGATCTGATTGAATCCTATACCGATGCGCTTTCAACGGGCATCATGCCGCGTCCCGGAAAGGATACGGGTGCAACACTTACCCGCGCAGCCCAACTTTTGAAAGATGACGGTTCTTCCGGAACAATATTGTTCATGACAGACGGAGTAGAAACCTCAGCCATCAAATCGCTGGGCGATGAACGGGATAATGGCGTTGTGGTGTTGATCATCAGTACGACGGATGGTGGGCCGATCAAGACCGGCGACGGCGGCTTTCTTTCATCAGACAGTGGTACGCGCCTCGTTACCAAACTCGATACTGAAAGCATGGCGCAACTGCGCGCCTCAAACACTATTGCAGTCACAACCGTCACTGACGACGATGCCGATGTTCGATGGATTACGGCACAGATACAGGGAAACTTTGCACAACAACAATCGGATAAGGAAAGCCGATGGCGCGACAGCGGATGGTGGTTTCTCATCCCGGCAGCGCTGCTGTTTGCCCTCACGTTCCGACGCGGCTGGGTTGTCAGACTAGGCGGCGTGATCATTGCCATTTATTTAATCGGAAACGATCCGGCAAACGCTGGCTCCTTCGAAGATATGTGGCTGACACAGGACCAGCAGGGACGAATTGCTTTTCAAAACAAAGATTTTTCCAGAGCTGCAGAGTTGTTTCGCAATCCTATGTGGCGTGGTGTCGCCGAATACCGGGCCGGGAATTATCAGGAAGCCATCAATGCATTTGCCGTCATCGACAGCCCGCAGAGCTGGTACAACCAAGGCAATGCGTTGGTGCATCTGAAGAAATTCGCCGAAGCTATTTCCGCATACGAGAAAGCACTTCAGGCAAACCCAAATTCGGAAGATGTTCAGGCCAATCTCGCGACGGCAAAACGTCTCCTGCAAGCACTGCAGAAAGAGGAGCAGGATCAGACAGAAGATCCCGATTTGAAGCCTGATAGTGTCCAGTTTGATGACAAGGGCAAACAAGGCAAAGATGTTGAAATTGCCATGTCTGAACAAACTTCTCAGATGTGGATCAAAAACATTGCCGTCAGCCCGGCCGCTATGCTGGCACGCCGGTTTTCGATTGAAGCAGAAGGCGGGACCAAATGAGGATTCTGTTTCGTCTCATCGTTTTCGGCCTGCTTCTGACAACCCGATTTCTCGTCAGTGATGCCGCAGCGCAGGAACCCATCATACGTGCCAAGATCGAAGAAACCGGCACAATCGTGCCAGGCCAGCAAGTTCATCTCGTTCTGAATGTGCTTGCTCCGGGTTTCTTCACCTCGCCCCCACAATTCCCCCTGTTCGCACTGCCGCACGCTCTGGTGACATTGCCTGATGAACGATCCCAGAACGTCACAGACACCATAAATGGCGTTCAGTTCAGCGGTATTCAAAAGCGCTATTCTATTATACCCCAAGTCAGCGGGAGTTATAGCATTCCCGCAATCGAGATTTCGTTCGACTATCTTGAGGATGGAAATCGCAAGCACACAACCGTGACGAGCGCACCGCTGTCCTTCAGCGTCGGCGCTGCCCAACAGGATGGACAGCCTGAATTTGCTGCCGGGTCTCTGGAACTGACACAAAGTTTCGATAGGCCACCGGATAAATTGCAGACCGGAGACGCTCTGGTCAGAACACTTACTATTACCGCAACGGATACGGTGGCGATCACCATTCCGCCTGTCAATGTTGGCGCCTCACAAGGCTTGGACCAGTATGTAAAGCCGGCCACTGTGACGGACAATGTTGCAGCGGGGCGACAAACAGCAAGTCGACGTGTCGAAACCATCGTCTACACGGCTTCCAAGCCTGGCACTTTCACGCTACCGGCGGTTTCCTATCGCTGGTTTGATGTGCAATCACAGCAGGTTCAGATCGCAACTTTACCGGCGGCTACCGTTACGGTCGCTCCAAATACAGCGAAATCTGCGACATCCGTTGAACCCGCAGACAAGAACATGCCAAGTCGGCAGGTGCTTTGGATATTGGCGTTAGCCGTACTTATGATCGCTGTCGTTCTGGCCATCGCTATGCGATATCGGGCGCGGCTTTCGAAGCATCTGCACAAATGGAATGAGCGGCGGCGAAACTCGATCGGCAGGCAGAGACGACAGACACTTCGCATTATCAAAACGGGGGATTATCCACAAATCAACGCTGCGCTGGAAGCCTGGACTCGTCGCAAGGGATACGCCTCCCTTGAAGATTGGGCGCGGGCAGCAGGTGACACGTCACTGGTTGCGCAAGTCGAGATCCTACAACGACAGCTTTATGGAAATAGCGCCCCGGAAGAGATTGATCGCCGTATCCTGGCTCGCGGCGTTGAGAACCGTATATCGTGTAAAAGCACCACAAAGCCACCTGCCCTCGTCGCGTTGAACCCCTGATGCACTTTCCTGATTTACCGTAACGTACTTCCCGTCAGAGAGGCACAAAGGCAACCTCTGTACAATTTCGCGGAGGATGACGATGGGTATGAACGCTTCGAGCAAACGTTATTCCGAGCAGGCTTCAGATGAAATGGCCTGGATACCAAGCGGGACGTTTCAGATGGGGTCGGACAACCATTATCCCGAGGAAGCGCCGCGACACCCGGTAAAGGTGGACGGATTTTGGATCAGCACAACACCTGTCACCAATCGCCAGTTTTCCCGCTTCGTTGAAGAAACGGGATATATCACGATGGCAGAGAAAGCACCCGATCCTGATGACTATCCCGGCGCCCTGCCCGAAATGCTGCGCGCGGGCTCACTTGTGTTCACGCCGCCAAAGCGGATCGAAGGTCGCGATATAGGCCAATGGTGGAAATTCAAATTCGGAGCAAACTGGCGCAAGCCATTGGGCGGGCTCAGCGATTTGCGCGGCAAGCTCGATCATCCTGTCGTTCACATTGCCCATTGCGATGCGCTTGCCTATGCCCAATGGGCAGGGCTTGATCTGCCAACCGAGGCAGAATTCGAGTTCGCAGCCAAAGGCGGGCAAGAGGACGTGGAATATGCGTGGGGCGACGAATTGATGCCAGATGGCGTTGCCATGGCCAACACGTGGCAAGGCGTATTTCCCGTGAAAAGCACGAAACCAGCAGGGCGTGAGCGAACATCTCCAGTCCGGTCATTCCCCGCGAACGGCTATGGCGTTTACGACATGATCGGCAATGTCTGGGAATGGACCAATGATTACTGGACAACGCGACATGCGGAACCGGCTGCAAGTCCCTGCTGCATACCCAGCAACCCCCGTGGGGGCGAAGCATTGGCGAGTTTGGACCCACAACAACCCGATATCCGCATCGCCAGACGTGTGCTGAAGGGCGGCTCTCACCTCTGCTCACCTGATTATTGCCGCCGCTATCGTCCGGCTGCGCGCCATGCAGAACCCGAAGACACATCCACAAGCCATGTCGGATTTCGGTGTGTGAAAAGGCCAACGAACTAGGGGGAAGTTCATGCGTTTTCTTACGCTGTTAGTGCTGATCGTCACATCGCAGATATCTACATCAGCATGGGCCGCAGAGCTTTCCAACTGGAATGACAGTAAATCCAGACAGCAGATCGTTGACTTCGTCGAGAAGGTAACGAAGGAAGGCAATACAGATTATGTAGCACCTGCTGACCGAATTGCCGTGTTCGACAATGACGGTACGCTCTGGACGGAGCAACCCTATTATTTTCAGCTGGCCTTCATGCTGGACCGCGTCAAGGCACTGGCTCCCGATCATCCGGAATGGAAGACGACAGAGCCGTTCAAATCCATCCTCAACGGCGATCTGGCAGGCATCGCGAAAAGTGGCGAGAAGGGCGTGGTGGAGCTTGGCATGGCAACCCATGCCGGCATGACAACGGACGAGTTCAACAAGATTGTCACGGATTGGTACGCAACGGCAAAACACCCAAAGACAGGTAAGCCCTTTACGGAAATGACATTCCTGCCCATGCGCGAGCTGCTTGATTATTTGCGTGCTCATGACTTCAAGACATTCATCGTGTCTGGCGGTGGCGTGGAGTTCATGCGTCCCATGACCGAAAAGGCATATGGCATTCCCACTGAGCAGGTGATCGGCAGCAGTATCAAAACCCAATATGCTGTCGAGAATGAACAGCCCGTCCTGAAACGCTTGCCGGAGGTCGATTTCATCGATGATGGTCCCGGCAAACCGGTGGGCATCAATCGCATCATCGGCAAGAAACCGATTTTTATCGCAGGCAACTCCGATGGTGATTACGAAATGCTGCGTTGGGGCACCACCTCTCCCAACAGCCTCGGCATCCTCATCCATCACACCGACGGAGACCGGGAATATGCCTATGATCGGCAGTCGTCATTCGGCAAGCTGGACAAGGCTCTGACCGAAGCGCCGAAACGAAATTGGGTCATCGTCGACATGAAGAATGATTGGAAGAAGGTCTATGCCTTCGAATGACCTTTCATTCCACGTGCCATCATCTGCAGTCCATAAACACTCAAGGAGGACTCCAATGCCGATCAACAGGCGCATTCTCCGATGTACAGTCAGCGGGCTATTCTTGCTCGGCATGATTGCTATATCTGCCGCACAAGACGGCAAGGCTGCTTCCGACAGGATCGAACCCGCTTCGATTCAAGCCTTAGAGAATATGGGGAAGCATCTGCAATCCTTGCAGAAATTTTCCCTCGAATCTCAAACCAGTGTGGACGCCGTTCTGGATACCGACCAGAAACTGGAGATTGGTGACGAGATTACTTATGAGGTTGAAAGACCGAACAAACTCCGTATCGATCTGAAAACCGATGTGGTGCAGGGTGAGTTCATTTATAACGGAACGACGTTCACCTACGTTTCGCCAAACAGCAATACTTATGCTCAGGCTCCAGCACCCGCGACGATCAAGGAAACGCTTGAAGAAGCCGCTCAGAAATATCATCTGACTTTCCCATTGGCGGATTTATTTGCTTGGGGCACACCAGACGCGCCTATCAAAGAGATTGTCGAAGGCTTTCACGCTGGTAATGCAACGGTGAATGGCAAGCCAACGGATCATTGGGCTTACCGCACCAGTGATCAGGATTTCGAAGTCTGGATTGCTTCAGACGGCCCACCTTTGCCCCTCAAGGTCTCGCTTGTGGATCGTGACGATCAGACCCGCCCGCGTATGACAGCTGTTCTCAATTGGAACGAAACGCCCGATATTCAGGCGAGTGTTTTTGAATTCACGCCACCGCCCAACGCGCAAAAGCTCCGCTTCCTGGAAGAGGGGAATCCGCAATGAAACTATTTCGTATCACGATAGGACTTTTGTTCGCCACGGCTATGATTGCCCCCCAGATTGCCGAGGCTCGTGGAACCTTTGGCGGGCGCATGCCGCGCATGAATTTGGGCGGCGGCGGAATGCATGGCTTCGGTGGTGGCGGAGGCTTTCATGGTCCCCGGATGGGCGGCTTTAACGGGCCAGCACATTTTGAGCCCCGCTTCAATCCATCGGTGCCGCGCCCTCGCGGTGGCAATGTTCCGCATGCAAGAACGGCGCCGGGCCTGCATCCAGCGCATCATCCGGTGCCGGCTCCACATCCCGGCCCCTATCCAAAACCTCATCCGGCACCGAAACCACATCCCGGGCCGGGTCCTGCTCCACACCCGGGTCCCGGGCCAGTTCCACCCGGACCTGGGCCGCATCCTTTGCCGCCCCCGCCTCCCCCACCGCCAGGTCCATATTGGCCGGGTTATTGGAATGGAGGTTGGGATCCGGCAGCCGCGGCCATAGTTGGCACCGCCGCAGCCGTCGCTATTGGCACGGTCATCGCCAATGTTCCGCCAGACTGCACCAATGTTGCTGTCAACGGAATAAACTACAAGGATTGCAACGGAAACTGGTTCGAGCCGAAGTATAACGGACATTCCGCCGTCTATGTTGCAGTGGCTCCGCCAAAGTAGCTAGAAATGGTTGCCCGCTTCATCACTACAGACGGAGCGGGCGACCTGCCGATGCCTTTAACCAGTTCGTCAGAGATGTGGAAAGGCAACCTTACCGCAGAAAACTCCTCGTGGATTGCCTATCCATTTGTGGTAGACTGCAAGGAATTAAGGTCCGATGCAGATTTGTGACGGCTTGGCGTAAGGAGTTTCAGGCCGATGAGGCAGATCAATCGTTGTGTGTACAGAGGGGTAGCATTGGCCTGCCTGTTTGTGACCTCCAATGTCATGGCTGCCGATCAATCAACTTCCTCCGCTCCGCTAGAACCGCGCGGCTGGATCATTACACTCGGGGCTGGCACCGAGTATGGCCCGTCTTACGAAGGCGCGCACGATAAGTCGTTCAGCTTTGTGCCCTCCTTCGATATACGTCGCCTTGGTGAAGCAGCAGACCTCAGCGCTCCCGACGACAATATCGACTATTCGCTGTTTGAATTGGGTGGCGTCGAGATCGGACCGGTTGTCAGTCTTCGCGGCAATCGCAAACCCTCTGACGACCCAAGCCTGCAAGGGTTGCACGAAATCCGCTGGAGCGTGGATGCAGGCGCGTTCGCACAATATTGGGCCATTCAGGACAAACTGCGCTTTCGTGTCGAAGCCCGACAGGGATTACGGCATGATGACGGCTTTGTAGCCGATCTGGGGGCCGATTGGTTTCAACGCGCGGGCAAGGATTTGATTTTCTCGGTGGGCCCTCGCCTTTCCTTTGCCAACGCAACCTATATGCAAAACAATTTCGGCGTGAGCGCTAATGAAGTGGCAAATGGGGCTCTATTGCCCGCCTATGATGCACGCGGAGGTGTGAAATCGGTTGGCGTTGTGGCAAGTGTCACTTACCAGCTAACCGATACTATGAGCATTCAGGCTTATGACAAGTTTGAACGGCTGGTGAGCGATGCCGCCGACAGTCCAATTGTCACGCAAGGCGGATCACCCAATCAAAATTCCATCGGCATCATATTGAGCCGGTCATTTGAGCTCCGGTTCTGATAGTTCTTCTTCAACCTGTTCAGCGGTGGAGACCAGCCAGACCCCTGACAGAATGAGGATGGTTCCCGCTATCTGCAAAAGATTGGTCGGTTCCTGAAACCAAAGCCAGCTGACGGCGAGCACCGCCACATAGCTGATGGCTGAAATCGGAAAAGCCTTGCTGAGATCGAAATCGGCAAGCACTTTCATCCAGAAGAAGAAGCACGCAATTTCCACCGCCACGGCCGCCAGCATCCATGGCGAAGTTGCCGCAGCGATTACCCACCCAAAGCCTGCCGTTGTGATCTCATCTAGATGTTCGGCTGCAAACTTGACGAAAATCTGCGCCAATGTGTTGAAGACCGGAATGGCGATCCAGAGCGAGACGTGACTTTTCACGACTTCGCCTCCTGTGTTTCATCGATGGCAAACATCGGTGAAACCAGTTTCAACACGGCCTGAATTATGGGATTGCGATGCCGGAAAAACATCGTATTGCGCGTCAGACGACTGCCAAGCCTGACCTTGTTCTCATAGTACGCCTGCCCGCTTTGATAGCGGCGCATACCGTGCTTGAGGCAGTATTCCAGATTGTTGAACCAGCTGAGATAATAGAGATTGTATTTGCGTCCAACCTCTACATCCATACAGAAGAACTTGTCGATCAGCACCTGTTCATCGCAAACGAAAATGTTCGCTGCTAGAATTTGCTCTTCCACCTTGTAGACGGCACAGAAAGACCGTCCGCGCATCTGCCGTAATATTCCCGTGAAATAGGCGCTGGTGAGCGCTTCAAACTGCCACTCGCTTCGTTCCCGCGTGTGATTATAAAGCTCCATGAAACGTGGCAAAAAATCGGTAATATCCGAGTGATACTCAACAGTAACTGGATCACGGCTGCGCAATTTGCGGCGCATATCCTTGCGTGTTCCAGGTGAAAGCCGCGCCAGATAGTCTTCGATCGAAGCAAAGTCTATGTCCAGCCACGCGGTTGCCAGACCGGGCATGACGGCATAACCACCCGCTGCAAACACCGTTTGCAAGACAACGGGAAGTGTTTCAGGCACATCCTTGATGCCACGAAGGGCGCAGCCTTCAGCATCGGCCATTCGGTTAAAGCCTTCGAGGAGTTGCTTTAGCAAAACCGGCTGCATCTCCGGTACGACGGACATATGAAAGCCGGGGGTTCCAATTTCGGTACAGGGCGAGCCAAGACAGGCGAGACGCAATGTGAGAAAGCTCGACCAACACCGCCTGACGCCGCGCACCAGCCGGCGCATACGCCCCTCCTCCAATGTCGTATCGAGTTGATACTCCGTCAGAAAAGCGGGCATTGCGGCAACAATGCGCTCGTTTTGAACAATCGTGACATATCGCCAGTGGAAACCCTCAATACCAGCCTGTTCGACCGCTAGCAGATAGTCATAGTTTTCGATTTCGTTGGGAAAACAGTCATTCCAGGCCTCGCGACCGATATGGGCTATGGAGGCGACAACGCGCGTTTCAGCAAGCGCAGTCTTGCCGATGAGTACAGGCGTGCACGCTGGCAGTCCGTCAAACAAGCTCGCAAGCATTCTGCCCCTCGAAATAGCTGGCGGTGAAATCCGCGACTGAGCGATGCTGCCGATCCACATGAATCATGTGATAGCTGTCCTCAATCCAGTGCAGACTGTTTGGTGCTCCCAGATGCCGAGAGATATATTCTGCCTGTCGTGGATTGCTCAGATCATCTTCGCGCGCGTGGAGAATGAGTGTCGGGGTTCGAATGGCAGGAAGCTGCTGTCGAAATGCTCGTCCCAGACGATACATTTCAATGATCCCGGTCCCGGGGAAATGTTCCAGCACACCTTCTGCCGACATGCCTGTCATGAGGCGGCGCAACCGATCATCCTTGATGCCCATTGCCGGAGTTTCGGAAAAATTCAGGCGATTGAGAAAGGGTACATGCGCCAGCCAGCCGATTTGCCGGGATAGAAATGGATAGAAGAAGGGCACCGCCCAGCCATCATAATGAAAGCACGGAGAATAAAGTGCGACAGCCTTTATGGAATCTGGATTGCGATGCGCAGACAAAAGCGCCAGCTTTCCCCCCACACAAATACCAGCTGCATAGGTGGTGTCCGCATAGGCTTTCAGCTTTTCCGTCGCTTCATCGACACTATCAAGCCAGTCGCGCCAATGGCTTTTGCGAAATGACGCTTCGCTTTCTCCGTGTCCAGCAAGAAGAGGCGCATAGACCATAAAGCCCCGTCGATTGAGAAGGCGCCCGACCAGGCGCATCTCCGCCGGAGCACCCGTCATGCCGTGAACCAGTAACACGGCCTGCCCGTTTGTTCCCGGCATAAAGAATGAAAACGGATCGGAGAGATTCATGAATTCTACTTTCTCAAAGCCCTGTGAAGCCGACGCAAACGACGCCAATTGTGATCAGAGAAACTCCGAAGGCGTGCCGCTGATTGATCTTTTCGGAAAAGAATAAGGACCCGGCAGCGACCATCGCCGCGTAACTCAACGCCATCAAGGGAAAGGCGATTGACAGAGGAACCTGTTCCAGCACCAGCATCCAGCAGAACAATTCCACCGCCCAGAAAATCACACCCAGCCACGTGACCGGCAGCAAAAGGGTTCGCCACATGTCGGGCGCGCGATCCGCCGCAAACTTGAAGCAGACTTCACGCCCCACTTCCGTAAGGATGCAGAAAATCACCAGTGCCAGCATCGACAAGGAAAGCGTTCCGGTCATTGCACCATCATCCCGCTCAATGCATGCAGAAGTTGGTGATTGAGTGCGCTGTTGACCGCGATTGTGTGCTCCATGGCATCGGGCCCGGCGGGCTGATCAAGCATAACCTCGATATTTTTCGCGATCCGGTGGGCAAACGATCCGCGATAATTGGGGCGCGAATAATCACCAATCACATCAGCCCCGACGATGCGATGACGTCCGCTGATCACCCGCAGAGCCTCCAACAGAAACGGCAACCGCATCTGCCCCTGATCCCAGTTCGTAACGGCCTCGTCGCGGGCCAGAACATCCTTGTCTATGGTGATGTAGACAGCCTCAGTCCCAACACGCGAGATCAGACGCGGTAAGAATTCCGTCTCTCCACAATCGGCAATCGTTCGCCAATCAATGTAACCCCCTCTGTGGGAATGGCTCGCTCCAGCACCATAATTGTACCAGACACGGCTGGGTGCATGGTCGTAGGGATAAAGTTCGAGCCGCTCGTCCCTCAAAAGTGACAGATTGGCACCTTTCCATTCCGGTAGGTTCAGGTCGCTACTGCACACACCCAGGGTAATGATCTTCTTCACCAGAGGATTTGCAGCAGCCCGATTGACCCAGGACCCACAATGCACACCATTTTTGAAACGAACCCAATCGGGGTGATTGTCGAAATGGATCAGTGTGATCGGCTGACGCGATTGTTCCAGCGCAAGTTCAAGCAACAGAGATGTGACGTGATGAAAATCACCAGAGCCCATGAAGAACAGGGAAGCCTCTCCACCCCGCTTTGAGAAAGCATCCGATAGCTGCTTCTTCAACTTGGCCAAGTCATCCGGGCGGGCCCAAAGGCGAAGCAAGTCGCCTTCAGCCTTAGCCATGATTTCGGACGCGCCAGCATCGCAGCACGTCCTCATAAAGTCGGACTGCAGCTCCAGCGCGTCATCGAGATGAAGAAGATGGAGCTGCATTTTTGTTACCGCTTTGCTGCGCGCACGAAGAGCTGATCGAGCAGTGTCAGCGCTAGATCGATCTCTTCGCGGGAAATCAGCAAGTTGGGAGCCAACGTGATAACATTCTTGTGGTAGCCGCCAACGTCGAGCACGAGACCATAGTTCTTGCCATTAACAGCAAGGTCTCCCTTCATGCCTTCATCGCACATCCAGTCAAGCGTGGCTTTGTCTGGCGTGTAACTGTCTTCCTGACAAACTTCCAACCGGAGCGCGAGGCCGAGACCATCGACTTCGCCGATTGTCTTGTGTTTTGCCTGAAGCTGCTTCAGTCCATCGAGGAAGTAGGCGCCCTTCTCCATGATCGTGGCGCCATAGTCTTTCTCTTCTTCCAGCATCCGCAACGTCTCAAGCGCAATAGACGTGCCCATGGGGTTGCTTGCAAATGTGGAATGAGTCGAACCGGGAGGGAAAACACCCGGATGGATCATGTCTTCACGCGCCCAGATACCTGACAACGGATTGAGGCCATTGGTGATTGCCTTGCCGAACACCAAGACATCCGGATTGACACCGAAATGTTCAATCGACCACAGTTTACCGGTGCGATAGACCCCCATCTGAATTTCATCGACCACCAGCAAGATGCCGTGTTCATCGAGAACTTTCTTCAGTTCCTTGAAGAAGTTCATCGGCGGAATAACATAGCCACCAGTGCCCTGTATCGGCTCCACATAGAAGGCAGCGAATTCCGACTTGCCAGCCTTCGGATCCCAAACACCATTATACTCGCTTTCGAACAAACGAGCGAATTTCTGAACGCAATAATGCCCGTACTCTTCCTTGCTCATACCCTTGGGGCCACGGAAATGGTACGGAAACTCGATGAACTGCGCGCGATCAGAGAAATGGCCGTAACGACGGCGATAACGATAGCTCGATGTGATCGACGACGCACCCAGCGTACGTCCATGATAGCCGCCTTCAAAGGCAAACATCAGGCTCTTGCCGCCGCTGAAATTGCGCACCAGCTTGAGTGAATCCTCGACAGCCTGCGATCCGCCGACATTGAAATGTACCCGGCCTTTAGTGCCGAACTTGCGTTGCGCGTCCTGCGCAATCAAGGCCGCGAGTTCCACCTTCTCGCGGTGGAGATACTGCGAGGCGACCTGCGGCAGCGTATCAAGCTGGCGATGTGCAGCTGCATTCAAGCGCGGGTTGCGATAGCCGAAGTTGACTGCCGAATACCACATCTGCAAATCGAGAAATGGCGTCTCTTGCTCGTTGAACAGAAATGATCCTTCGCAACCGGTGAAAAACGCGGGATTTTCCGAGTAATGGACCGTGTCACCATGCGAGCAATAAAGCTCTTCAAGCAGACGCAGATCGCTTTCAGTTTCAGCAACAACCGAATAGGGTTGGGACGAATTGGAAGTCACAGTCTTGTTCATGGATGTGCTTTCTGGGAATGATAGTGATTGTCTTTGCAACAGGCGCATTTTGAGCGTCGACTTGCTGCTCGTGAGCAGATTTGCCGTTACGAAGGTTGGGACTTATAGGTCTGGGAACTCAGCGAGACAGGTGATTACTCAAGCAGCAGCAAACCTCTGGGGGAACTCCTCTTCCCGCAATGCGGGCAACAGGCCGCGCAGACTTCGCGTGACATCATGAAAGCCGTCATAGGCTATGAACGGGATATTCTGGTTGCGGCAGTGATCCGCCAGGGCTTTTTTGGCGAAGATTAGTTCTGGTCGGTCGGACACGCAGAAGTCCGACCGACCATCGCCAACGTAGACGCGAGGGACGGCAACATCGAGAACTCTGCATTTGCAGACGCCTGATGCAGCCCGACATCCACTGTCGGCGTAAGGAGAAAGGAGCGCGTAGCTATCACGTCCGACATGTTCGGTTACCACAAAGCGGTTGGCGATCACGGGCAATGAGTCGAGGCCAATCCGCGAAAGAATGCGCCGGATAAAGTAGTCCACACCATCGCTGACAATGGTAACGGCTAAGTTTTCCGATTGGCAGAAGGCGACGAATGCAATGAAACCGGGATCGATCTCGATTTCATCCAGGACCGCATCGAGTTCATCACGACGCGCATCGATCAGGGCAATCTGCTGGCGCATGCAGGCACCGGAGTCGATCTCGCCCGCAGCCCACTGTGCCTCGATTTCTTCCCATGATGGATCGGCAAGACGAGACAGAACATAATCCGTTGCATCATGCGTCGAAATCGTTCCGTCAAAGTCACAATATACATGCATCTAATCGGCCTCTGCTAATTGACAGGGCTTCTAGCAGCCGTAACTGAGGCGATGCTGATGGGAAAATGAAGCGAAACTGAAATCTCGCCTATTTTCTTAAAAAATCTGCATTTTATGCAAAGAAATTCAGCGCCGGGACGAGGCCGCAGCCGCTTTACCAATAACGAGGTCGACGCGCAAACCCCGGCCATTTGCAGGCACATCCAGCGACACTTTCACCGAAAGGCGCGCAGCAATATCCGCGACGATGGCGAGCCCCAGTCCCGTTCCTTCCTCCTGCGGGGAGCCAACACGGTAGAACCGTTGGAACACGGCTTCTCGTTGTTCCGATGGAATACCAGATCCAGTATCACAGATCGTCAACAGCCATTCCGTTTCACTCGCTTCATGGAGCGAAACGTGAATGTCGCCCTCCTCCGGCGTATATTTGGTGGCGTTTTCGATCAGGTTCTCAATAAGCAATCGTAACAGTGGTTCGTCGGTATCGACCCATGCATCTTCCCTACCATCCAGGGTGATCTCGAGACGTTTTTGTCGAATGACCGGCCCCAGTTCGGCCAGAACGGATGCGGCCATGTCATAGAGATTGAACCGACTATACTGAACCTGTTGGTAGCTGACACGTCCGGCCTGCAGAAGCTGTTCAATCAAACGCATTGCCTTTTCGTTGCTTTGCACGAGGCTGGCGACGATGGCTTTCCGCTCATCTTCATTATCCGATTGTTGCAACATCTGGAGCAACAACTTCAAACCTGCATGAGGCGTGCGGAGCTGATGCGCAGCATGGTCAGCAAAACGCCGTTCGGCAGTCAAAGAGCGATCCAGCTTGCTCATCAACTGGTTGACGGACCGTCCAAGAGGCGTGAGATCACGCGGCAATCCATCCGTTGGGATGAACGAGAGATCGTCCGATGAACGGCTGCGTATCTGATTGATGAGTCCGTAAATCGTCCGCAATCCGCGCCGGATGCCGAACCACATCAACAATCCGATCAAGGGAACAAGGATCAGCAGCGGGATGACGAGATTGAGCAGAATGTTGGAGACCAGTGTATTGCGCAGTTCGGTTTTCTCACCAACCTCAACGACAAACTGGTCCCCCGGTATCTGGAGCGTATAAATCCGCCAGAGTTCCCCGTCATAGACGACATCGGACAAACCGCTTCCCGACAAGGGCTGTTCGGGACGAAATGCCGTTGTAGAATAGACAGCGATCCCTCCGTTCTTCCAGACCCGAAACATATGCGCATCCGCATAGTCGTCGACGTCTTCGTTCAACGCCAGCTGATCCCCCATGGCAAAATCGAGGTCCTTGAACTGACGCGCCTCATTGAAATTGTGCTTTTGCAGCGGCTTCTGCAGCAGATTCCACAGCACATTGGCATCGTTGATCAGCTGCGCATCATAGATATGATTGATTTCGCGCAGCGCGCTCTGGAAAGCGAACACGCCGATAATAACCAGTGCGATCAGTATTGTCGGAACAACGCGGATGAACAGGCTCCACGTCAAAGTGGGCTGTTTCATCGTTCAACCATATATCCGACACCGCGCATCGAGGTGATGAATTCCGATCCCAATTTCTTGCGCAGATTGTAGATAATCACCTCGGTCGTGTTGCTTTCAATCGCGCTTCCCGCACTGTAAAGCGCATATTCGATATCGCGCTTGGTCACATATTTACCTGCGCGTTCCATCAACAACTTCAGAAGCTGAAACTCTTTCGCGGTAACGGGAATTGGACCATCGCTTCCGCGAACAACCATTGCCGCCGGATCAACTTCAATCGGACCGCTTTTCAAAATACTGTCTGCACGACCGTCGCGCCGTCGCATCACCGCACGCAAACGGGCGAGCAGTTCTTCCAGATCGAATGGTTTGGTGAGATAGTCGTCGGCGCCACTGTCCAGCCCCTCGACCCGTTGCTGTGGCAGATCTCGAGCCGTCAATAAAAGGATCGGTATGCTGTTGCCGGTTTGCCGGACTTTCCGCAGAACATCAATGCCACTCAGTTTCGGCAAATTAACATCGAGCACCACAATACTGTAGTCGAGCGTCGCCAAGGCCTCGACCGCCGCCTCGCCGTCCTGAACCCAATCGACGCCATAAGCATGTTTCTCAAGTACTTGAGAGAGAGAACGCCCTAATATAATGTCATCTTCAACAAGTAAGACGCGCAAGATTTTAACCTTCAGCCATGAAGAATTCGAATTCTTAGCCCGGCCATTCCGGCAATTTTACGACAGTTATAAGAGCTGCATCGCGAATTGGCGCGCAGTCATTAGCTTATCCCCTCTCAATAACGCGAATATGCTGTCCACCGCCAATATCGATGAATTGCGTGGGCGGCGGCACCTCATGAACATCATGTTTGCCGAAACTCTGCGGATAGAAAGCATAGCCTTCGGGTGCTTCGGGAGCGGTTCTGTCATCCAGAAGACGCCCTCCGGAAAGCTCGGTCATTGGGTCGGGAATGGCTGAAATCAATCGTCTTGTGTAAGGATGGGTTGGATTGGAGAAAATCCGGTCCCAAGGGCCACTTTCGACGATCTGTCCAAAATACATGACCGCCACCCGGTCGCTCATATGTTCCACGACGCTCAGATCATGGCTGATCATGATGTAGGATAGGCCCAGCCTTTCCTTCAGCTCCAGCAATAAATTGATGATCTGTGCACGAATAGAGACGTCGAGCGCAGAGACAGGTTCATCGAGAACAATTACCTTCGGATTGAGCAAAAGCGCCCGCGCAATCCCGATGCGTTGACGCTGGCCTCCGGAGAATTCATGCGGAAAACGTTTCGCATGCTCAGGCTTCAAACCGACGAGGCGCAATATCTCCTCGATCCGCCCATCCACCTCGCTGCGCGATGCCACGCCATGAAGCCGCAACGGAGCGGCAAGCGAGGTATATACCGTCTGACGCGGATTGAGCGATGCAAACGGATCCTGAAACACCATTTGCGCCATCTGCGCGCGTTCAAGCCGCGATGGTTCGTTTCTGCCCGTGATCGGGCGACCTTCAAAGTAAATCTCGCCGCTGGTCGGTTTCTGTAACCCCACGATCGAAAGCGCGAGGGTGGATTTACCGCAGCCGGATTCACCCACAATCGACAGGCACTCACCCTTGTTGAGCGTCAGGCTGAGATTGTTGACGGCGCGCAGCAGCTGTCTGGAACGGCTGAAGACGCCACCCGAGACAGGAAAATAAACGCATATATCGTCTATGGTGACGAGCGGTTGCGTTGTTCGGGTCGAATGCATGTTATTCATGATGGAAACACCTCACCACACCCGCATCCTGCAGCGGCGTCCATCCCGGCTTTTCGGCGCGACATAGTTCTGTTGCGCGCGTGCAGCGCGGTTCAAACCGGCATCCTTTTGGAAAGGCGGAGATGGATGGCACAACGCCCTCGATTTCCTGCAACTGGCGTTGTCCTTCCTTCTGGCGCGAGCCGAGCCGAGGCAGCGACGCCAGAAGGCCGTGCGCATAAGGATGCGACGGATGCTGGAACAGACCAGCAGTTATGCGCTCCTCCACCAGATGCCCCGCATACATGACACCAACACGGCGGCACATTTTGGCGATGACACCAAGGTCATGGCTGATCATCAGCACGGACGTGCCCCGCTCAGCGCAAAGCTCCTGCATCAGACGCAGGATTTCGGCCTGTACGGTCACGTCAAGCGCTGTGGTGGGCTCGTCTGCAATCAAAAGATCAGGATCACAAGCCAGTGCAATCGCAATCATCACGCGCTGGCGCATGCCGCCCGACATCTGGTGCGGATAGTTCTTCACGCGTTGATCGGGTGCAGGAACCTGCACATTTGCCAGCGCTTCAACAGCTTTACGTTCGGCCTCATGCCAGGTCGCGCCTTGATGCAGTACAAACATTTCCGCAATCTGCCGCCCGACAGGAGACAGAGGATTGAGCGCGGTCATTGGCTCCTGAAAAATCATCGCGATGCGACTGCCGCGCAGTTTGCGCATTTCGCGCGATGACAGACTGTTCAAATCCTGTCCGTTGAAGCGGATGGCACCGCCTGTGACCGACAGAGGTTTGCGTAGCAAGCCGATCATCGACAACGCGGTGATGCTCTTGCCGCAACCGGATTCACCGACGAGACCGAAGGTTTCTCCCGCGCCAATGGTGAAGGATACATCTTCAACCACATTGTGACTGGTGGAGCCGGACACGATATCGATACGGAGGTTTTCCACCTCCAAAAGTGCTTTTTCGCTCATACCTTGCGTGTCCTCATATGCGGGTCGAGCCAGTCGCGCAGGCCATCGCCGAAGAGATTGAGGCCAAGCACGGTGAGGAAGATCGCCACGCCGGGGAAAATAGCTGCCCATGGCGCGTTGACGATAAGCTCGCGCGCGTCGGTCAGCATATTGCCCCAGCTTGGGTCAGGCGGACTGATGCCAAGCCCGAGATAGGACAGTGCGGCCTCGGCGAGAATGGCGTCGCCCATACCAAGCGTACCAATGACAAGGATCGGGCCGATCATATTGGGCACGATTTGCGTGATCATGATGCGGATATCACTATAGCCCAGCATTTTTGCAGCCTGCACGTAACCCTGCTTCTTGAGTGAAAGCGTTGAGCTGCGGGCGATGCGGCATGTCCAGGACCAGTTTGTCAGACCAAGCGCCAGCAAGAGGCTGGGCAGGCCGGGGCCGAGAACCGCCATAATGGCCAGCGCAAAGATCAGTGACGGGATTGCCAACATGAGATTGGTCAAGCCGTTGACGAAATCATCCCACCAGCCACCGAAATAGCCAGCCGAAATGCCGAAGCCAAGACCGATCACTGTGTTGATGCATTGCGAGACAATGCCGACTGTCAGCGACACCTGCGCGCCGTAAAGGATACGTGAGTAAACGTCGCGACCTTGCGCGTCTGTCCCGAACCAGAACTGGGCATCGGGCGGCAATTCGGCATTCATGAGATCGGCATCAAGAACCGGATGATAATGGGCCAGCAGCGGCGCAAAGACTGCCGCTGTCAGAATGATGATGCATACGAGCCCGCCGAATATGAGATTAAAACGCAGCTTCATTGGCTTACTCGTGGCTGATGCGCGGGTCGATGACCGCGTAAAGAATGTCGACGATCGTGTTGATGACGAGGAACCATAAGACGATCACGAGAATTGCGCCTTGCACAACAGGAATATCGCGCAGTGAAACGCTATCGATCAGCAAGGAGCCAAGGCCGGGCCACGAGAAGAGCTTTTCAACGACGACGGCCTGCCCCATCATCGAGCCGAATTGCAGACCGATTGTCGTTATGATCAGCACAAGCGCGTTGCGCATCACGTGCCATTTCACAAGCCTGAAGCTGTTCATGCCCTTCGAGCGTGCGGTGCGCATGAAATCAGCGCCCATCACTTCCAGCACTGCAGCGCGCGTTGTTCGCGCCAGCAGAGCCAAGGGTGCTACACCCAAAGTCAGCGCGGGCAGAATGATATTGCGTATGCCGCCGTCGCCATAACCGAAACTGGGCAGCCAGCCGAGCGTTAGTGCAAACAGGTACATCGCCAGCAGGCCGAGCCAGAATTGCGGCATTGAAAGCCCGGAAACCGCACCGATCATCGTCGTGCTATCAAGGATGCTTCCGGGCTTGAGTGCGGCGAGAAACCCCAGCGGCACGCCGATCAAGATTGCAAATCCCATTGCTGCGAAGGCAAGTTTCAAGGTCGGCCACATGCGCTCCTGAATGAGCGTAACGACCGGCTGTCTTGAGCGATAGGACGTGCCGAGATCGAACTTGGCGAGTTGAACGAGATAGTTGCCGAAGCGCACGTGAACGGGTTTGTCGAGGCCGAATTCCTGCGTGATTTTTTCGACCAGTTTCGGGTCGCTCATGCCTTTGCCGCTGGCAACAAGGCCGGTCGCGATGCTGCCGGGAACAACACTGAATATGACGAAAACCAGCAATGACACAGCCAGAACTGTCGGGATCATCTGCAAGACGCGGCGCACAATGAAATAGAGCACGCAGTCCTCCTTTCGGATCAGCGACGAAACGCTGGAGCAAAGGGGATATGTGGCCCGCTCGTTAACGAGCGGGCCGATCAATGTGAACCGGAATTAGCGACCGGACGGAACCGTGTCGTCGACCCACAGCTTTTCATAGGACTGAACAGCAATTTCCGCCGCATTCGGCTGTAGACCATGCAACCATGGCTGATGCGCAAGGACGGCCTTGTTGTAGTTGAAGAACCAGACCGGCGCTTCTTCCTGCAACAGATTATTGGCCTTCTTCAGAAGTTCATTCTTCTCTTCTTCAGTCTTGGCAGCCTTCGCCTCATCGACAATCTTGTCGAATTCCGCATTGGAGAACTTCTGATAGTTGCAGGCCGACTGCGGCGTCTTGGAATAGAAGCACTGCATCGCGGTCAGTGCGTCCGGGCCGCTTTCCAGTGACCACATATAGGCCTGGAAGTTACCTGCCGGGACGACATCTGCAAGCACCGATGCTTCGACAGGCTTTGCCTTCACCTTGATGCCGACTTTTGCCAGCATCGGGATGATCGCCTGAACAATGGTCAAGCCCCAGCTTTCATTCTGCGTTGCAGTCAGCTCAAATTCGAAGCCATCCGGATAACCGGCCTCTGCGAGCAGCGCCTTTGCTTTTTCAGGGTCATAAGGATAGGGCTTCGCATCCTTATCAAATGCAGGCGACGAGTTCGGAAGCCAGCCGACCGCACGGTAGGCCTTGTCCTTGACGAGACGCTTGATGATCAGATCGCTGTCAATGGCGTAATTGATCGCCTGACGAACGCGCTTATCCTGAAACGGCTTGAAATCGGGATTGAAGCCGACTGCGCGCGTATAGGCTTCGGCCACTTCCAGCATATTCTTCGCGAGTTCCGGGTCCGCGCGATAGGTGCTGTATTGTGCTGGTCCGAGCACCGCCACGTCGATTTCCTTGTTGCGGAAAGCAACGTCTCGTGCAGCCGCATCACCCATGATCATAATATTGATCTTGTCGGCATAGGGTTTGCCCTTGTCGTAGTACTTATCCCACTTCTCAACCGTCAGACGGGATCCGGGGACATATTCGGCAAATTTGTAAGGTCCAAGCCCGATCGGGTGACGCTGAAACTCCTCGCTGTCGCCCCGTCCGGCCGGATAAATCGCCGTGTTGTTGTACATAAACTGATAGCCGGGATCGATTGGCTGCTTGAGCGTGATTTCCAGCGTATGATCGTCAATCTTTTTCAGGCCCGAGATTTCCTTGGCCTTGCCCTGCGCATATTCGTCCGCACCCTTGATTTCGGCAATGTAACGCGCCGGAGGCATGGCCTTCTTCGGGTCCATCATCCGGGTATAGCTCCAGATGATATCGTCTGCCGTCAGCGGCTTGCCATCATGAAAAAATGCGTCCTGACGTAGCTTATAGGTATAGACGAGTTTATCGTCAGATACGCTTACATCCGTTGCGAGACCCAATACGGGTTTGCTCTGATTTGCATCCCAATCATAAAGTGAACGATGGATAGCTTTGGCGTAAAATTCATCCTGTGTTGCAGGCGAGGACTGGATATCCAGCGTCGAGAAACTATCGCCATATGGCGCGACAAAGTTGATGACACCGCCAGAGCGCGGCGCGTCATCGGCAAAAGCCGCAGTTCCCGACAGCAATGCGACGGACACCGCCGCAAGCAACGCAAATTTCCTCATGATCTTCCCCTTTTGTTTTTTGTAGACCCGATGAATGAACGTATTCAGGCAGCGCAACCGAAGCGTCGCTGCCTGTTCTCCCTATGAACGTTCGAACACCACGTCGCCTTCGCGAATGGTGAGCATGCAATGCGTATCGTTGAGAATTTCCTCCGGCTTTGCCGTGAGCATGTTGCGCGAGAAAACCGCAATATCCGCCGCCTGTCCCGCAACCAGCTTGCCTTTGACGTTTTCAAGCTTCTGCGAAAAGGCGCCATATTCGGTGTAGACCTGAAGAGCCTCTTCAATGGTCACGCGTTCACGTGCATCCATGACCGTGCCCTTACCCGTTTCGCGCGTCAGCATCGAATAGATGTTGGGATAAGGATTTGGATGGCAGACCGGCGCATCGCTTCCCGTCGCCGGTTTAAAGCCAAGGTCTTTCCACGTCTTGAGCGGGTAGCTTGAAAGCGCCCTCTCCTCACCCAGAACGGAAATATAGGCATCACCAAAATCATAGATGAAGACTTGCTGCGGGCATGGATAAATACCGGCTTTCTTCATACGCTCGTGCTGTTCTGGCGTCGAAAACCCGCAATGTTCAATACGATGACGGCGGTTCGGGTCGGGATAGGCGGCAAGCGCTTTCTCATAAGCGGTGATGAGCTGCCCGATAGCCGCATCGCCGATGGCGTGGCAGGCCAGCTGATATCCCTTCTTATGGGTATCCAGCACCAGTGCTTCCAATTCCGCAGTCGGCAAAATCTGCACGCCAATATTGTTGTCATCACCGAGATAGGGCTTGCTCATCCAGGCGGTGCGACCGCCAGCAGAACCATCGAGGAATATCTTGACCGCGCCAACGGTCAACATGTCATCGCCGACACCAGAGACCAGTCCGGCTTCGTAGCATTTTTCAACGATTGAAGGGCCTGGGTCGCCCAGCAGAACAAGCCATGTGCGCACGGGCAGCCGCTTTTGCAGCTTTGCAATGTTGTAGGCGCGAATTTCGTCAAAGCCCGCAACCTGACCGACCGCCGCATCCATGACGCTTGTAATGCCATAGGAAAGCAGCAGATTGCCCGCAGCCTCAATAGCTTCGATCATTTCTTCAGTGGTCGCAGTCGGGATAGCCTTGCGAACTGCGCCTTGTGCGTTCTCGGCAACCATACCGGTGAGAACACCGTTCTGCTGCTCAATCAGACCGCCATCCGGCACGGGCGAGTTTTCGTCGATACCGGCCAGCTCAAAAGCCTTCGAATTGAAGATCGACACGTGGCCACAGGCGCGCACCAGCATGACAGGATGGTCTGGCGCAACCGCATCGAGTTCCGATTTATACGGGTGGCGACCAACATCAAGCTTGGTCTGATCGTAACCACGCGCCTTGATCCATGTGCCAGGGGGAACCGTCGCCGCCTTTTCACGGATTGCGCTGAGCAGGCTTTCGAGCGTGGGTGCGGCGTGGGCGGTTGCGTCAAGCCATTTAAGCGTAAGCCCGACCGATATGAGATGGAGGTGAGAATCGTTCAATCCCGGTGTGGCGAAACGACCTTTCAGATCGATCAGCCGTGTCTTGTCGCCCTTAAGGCCCCAGAGCTGATCTTTAGTACCCGTGGCAAGCACCTTGCCTTGCCAGATTGCCAGGGCTTCAACTGTGCCCTCTTCGTATCCACACCAGATCGTGCCGTTATAAATTATGGTATCAGCACGCATTTCGGGCATTACAGACATTCAGCGATCCCCTCCCTAAGTTACCGCTTTCATAGAACTATTGAGCAGAGTTCCACTGATGTATCAACCGTTCAAGCCGTGGATTTGACAAATTTTTTGGGAGCAACTTGAGCAAAGTGACGAACTTGCCGACGGTTTGACGAAACCGACTATAAGCGCAATTACCCAGCCCGGCGAGACTGAAAGCCGGCTAAGAGCGATACACAATTTGAATGGGAATAATGAGCTGCGCTTCAAGAGCAATAGCGGCCACGGATCATCAGATGCGCGGAATATTTGAAGGCGGAGCCATATGGCCCCGCCCTCTTTTTAAAGGATCAAATGATGCCGAGAGCATCCATGGCTTCTGCCACCCGCACGAAACCAGCAACATTGGCGCCGAGAACATAATCGCCCGGCGTGCCATATTCTTCAGCCGTTTCAGCGCAAAGATCATGGATATTGCGCATGATCTCGGCAAGCCGCGCTTCCGTCTGTTCGAAAGTCCAGCTGTCACGCGATGCGTTCTGCTGCATTTCGAGAGCCGAGGTTGCCACCCCGCCAGCATTGGCCGCTTTGCCGGGAGCGAAGAGAACTTTCGCATCCTGGAAAATCTTCACTGCTTCCGGTGTGGATGGCATATTCGCGCCTTCGCCCACAGCAATGACACCATTTTTCACAAGCGTCTTGGCGTCCTTGCCCGTCAGTTCGTTCTGCGTTGCCGATGGCATGGCCACGTCACAAGGCACATCCCAGATCGAGCCGCCCTCAATATAATGGACCGACTGGCCCTTCTGGCGTGCATATTCGGAAATACGCTCTCTGCGCACTTCCTTGATTTCCTTGACGAGATCAAGATCGATGCCGTTTTCGTCAACGATGTAGCCGTTGGAATCCGAACAGGCGACGATCTTACCGCCAAACTCGATCACCTTTTCCATCGTGTAGATGGCGACATTGCCCGAACCGGACACGACGACGCGCTTGCCGTCGAAGTCCTGCTTACGCGCCTGAAGCATACGCTGCACGAAATAGGTCGCGCCATAACCAGTTGCTTCCTTGCGCGCTCTCGAACCGCCGTAGAACAGCGCCTTGCCCGTCAGTACGCCAGCCTCATAGCGATTGGTCAGGCGCTTGTACTGGCCAAACATATAGCCGATCTCACGTCCACCGACACCGATATCGCCAGCCGGTACGTCGACATATTCGCCGATATGGCGGTGAAGTTCGGTCATGAAGGACTGGCAGAAACGCATGATTTCGGCATCGGAACGACCGCGCGGGTTGAAATCCGAACCGCCCTTGCCGCCACCAATTGGCATGCCGGTCAGCGCGTTTTTAAAGGTCTGTTCGAAACCGAGGAACTTGATGATCCCGACATTAACAGATGGATGGAAGCGAATGCCGCCCTTATAGGGTCCGAGCGCCGAGTTGAACTGTACACGGAAGCCACGATTAATCTGTACACGCCCCTGATCATCGACCCACGGCACGCGGAAAATAATCTGCCGTTCCGGCTCACAAATACGTTCAATCAGGGCATTGTCGGCATAATATGGTCGTTTCGCAATGACGCGCCCAACACTTTCCAGCACCTCTCGAACAGCCTGATGAAACTCAATTTCACCTGCGTTGCGATGGAGGACGTCTTCGAGAATGGGCTCGAGCTTTTCATGAACGTTGACCAAAATTTCATCTCCAGAGTCGGTATGTAATCTCATAACGGTCACTCTCTAGAATAAAATTTGACCAATTTGAATAAGTATTAAGCATTAATTGTGCGAAAGGAACGGATACGCTCACTTTTAAAGCACGACCGTCCTGAAATGGCATCGTCAGACAACGTATAGCGCGCTATCGATCAAGATCACCACACCTAAAAGTGTAATATTTCCTGAGGCTTGATTAAAAAATAGCCAGCTGAATAATGCCGAAGGGATTATTTCAGTATCGTGGAAGCGAGACCATGCTCCCTCCATCAGCAGCATCCATGACTGGGCCTAGCGTCCGCTGCCGAGACTCGTCGTGATATGATGCATGAATGCCTGCGTTGCGGCTGACACTTCAGAACTTGGGAGAGCCAGTTTCATTCCAAGAAGTGGCAATGAAGGCATCGGCTCGCGCACGATATGCAAATCCGGTGGCACCGCATTCTTGGTCATCACACTTATGGCGAGCCCCGAGCGCGTCACCGCGATCAGGCCGGCAATACTGTTGCTGGCGTAAGAGATACTATATTGCAGCCCGGCCTTCGTCATGGCGTCACAGGCAGCGCGGTGATCCATCGCGTTGGAAGCTGGTAGTGCAAGCGGTATCCTGTCACCAAACTCATGTTCTTCAAGCGTCGCCTTAGCGCCGACCCAGACCATCGCCTCGGTTCGTATGATATCTTGGGCGTCATTCGGGTTGAGTGTCGAGATCAAGGCAAGATCGACTTGCCCTGAATGCAGCAAACCACGCAATTCGACTGTCGGGGCAGCGACAACCTTGATGTCGACATTGCCGTGATTGGTGCCAAAACTTCTGAAAATCTTTGGAAAAAAAGCCAGAAGATAGTCTTCCGGGCAGCCAAAGACGATGGACCCCTTAAGACCATGATCCGAGAAAGCCGCTAGCGCTTCATCATGTGCTTTGAGAATGCGCTCGGCATAGGTGAGAAACTTTTCTCCAGCGCTCGTCAACCGAACACCACTTCCGCTGCGGTGCATAAGCGTTTGCCCAAGCGCCTCTTCAAGCCGCTGCATCTGCATGGTCACAGCCGATTGTGTTCGCCCAACCTGAAGTGCGGTCGTGCTGAGTGAGCCGGTTTGTGCGGCGCGAACAAATGTCTGCAACAAGCGAGGGTCCAAGGATGCCTGCATATCAATTTTCCTTATAACTTAACGGCATTATTATCAAATTTACTTCGAACTATCCAGCTGCAATGGTTGATCAAAATCTGGCCGGAGAACCGTCATGTCAAACAACCTCGAACCTGAATTCTGGGCCAATGTCGACAAGCATTTGATCCGATATGGAGGTGTGTTCGACCCGGCGATCATCGAGCGGGCAGAAGGCTGCTTCGTTTACGATGCCGACGACAGACCTATTCTCGACTTCACATCCGGGCAAATGAGCGCTTTGCTCGGCCATTCTCACCCGGCAATCGTCGAGAGAGTAAAAGGACAGGTTGAGACCGTCGCACATCTGTTCAGCGGCATGCTTTCACGACCCGTGGTCGAGCTTGCAAGAAGGCTAGCACTTCTGGCACCCGGTCTCGACAAAGTGCTGCTCCTCTCCACCGGCGCGGAATCGAACGAAGCTGCCATTCGCATGGCAAAGCTGGTGACTGGCAAACACGAAATTGTAGCGTTTTCCAAGAGTTGGCATGGCATGACGGGTGCGGCCGCCTCTGCGACCTATTCCGCCGGGCGCAAAGGCTACGGTCCCGCAATGGCCGGATCAATCACTGTTCCGGCGCCCAACACATTCCGCCCGCGCTTCAAAAAGGCCGACGGCACCATTGATTGGCATGCTGAACTTGATGACGCTTTTGCGCTGGTCGATGCCCAGTCAATCGGAAGCCTAGCCGCATTTATCGCAGAGCCGATCCTCTCCAGCGGCGGAATGCTGGAACTGCCTGAAGGGTATCTCCGCGCACTCAGAGATAAATGCCACGAACGCGGCATGCTTCTTATCCTTGACGAAGCCCAGACGGGCATTGGCCGCACCGGCGAAATGTTCGCTTATCAGCGCGATGGTGTAACACCGGATATCTTGACCATTTCCAAGACAATCGGTGCGGGGTTGCCGCTGTCAGCCGTGCTGACAACAACCAAGATCGAACAGGAGGCCTTTGAGCGCGGCTTCCTCTTCTATACGACCCACGTCTCGGACCCACTGCCCGCAGCGGTCGGTCTGGTGGTATTGGATGTCGTCGCCGAACAGGATTTGGTCGAGCGCGCACGTCACCTCGGCAAGAGGCTGATCGATGGCCTCAATACCATCAAGCAGCGTTACGAATGTGTCGGCGATGTTCGCGGGCGCGGCCTCTTTGTGGGCATGGAGATTGTCAAGGACCGGACGAGCCGGCAACCGGACCATGAACTTGGCGCACGTATCGCGAAAGAAGCATTCAATCGCGGCTTGAACATGAACATCGTCAAGCTGCCGGGCATGGGCGCCGTCTTCCGTATCGCACCGCCATTGATCATCACCGAAAAAGAAATCGATCTCGGCCTCGATATCATCGCCCAATCCATCGAACACGAACTCATGACAGATCAAAAGGCAGCAGCAGAATGATGAACGCGGCGACACCAGTTCCTGCGGAACAAGAACAGCCGCAGACAATCCGCGTGTTGGTAGCAAAACTTGGCCTCGACGGCCATGATCGCGGCGCAAAAGTAGTAGCGCGTGTTCTGCGCGATGCCGGTATGGAAGTGATCTATACCGGACTTTATAAAACGCCGCTCCAAGTCGTTCAGGCTGCCATTCAGGAGGACGTTGACGTCATCGGCGTCAGCCTGCTTTCAGGCTCACACGTGCCATTGTTTCGCGAACTCGGCCGCTGCCTGAGGGAACAGGGCGCGGGACACATCTTTGTCGTTGCTGGCGGCGTGATCCCGGAGCAGGACTACGCAGCTTTGATCGATGGCGGTGTGGACGCCATTGTGCCACCGGAAGCGCGTGTGGAGACAATCGTTACAACCATCACCGATCTTGTAACGTCCCGTGGCCGCATATGACAGCAGTCGCTCAAGCCACCACACGGACGAAAGCCACCTACAAACCATCGCAGGAATTCGTCGCCGATGTGCTTGCCGGAGACATTCTGGCTATCGCCCGGATGATTTCGCGGGCCGAGACAGGAATTGCCGAAGCAAGTACTGCATTGGCGGATATCTACCGGCATGCGGGTAAGGCCCATATCATCGGCATCACCGGTGTACCGGGCGCTGGAAAATCGACGCTCGTTTCGGCACTCATAAAGGCATTTGCCGCTGAGGGTCACAAGGTCGGCGTGGTTGCCGTCGACCCCAGCAGTCCTTATTCGGGCGGCGCGATCCTTGGTGACCGCGTGCGCATGAGTGACAATGCTCAGGCGAACAACGCATTCGTCCGCAGCATGGCGACACGCGGCCATCTGGGGGGGCTTGCACCCGCCACCTTGCAGGCTGTCGATGTGCTCGATGCCGCAGGCTATTCACCGATCATCATCGAGACCGTCGGTGTCGGTCAGGATGAAGTCGAGGTCGTTTCAGCGGCGCATACGGTTGTAGTGCTTTCCGCACCAGGTCTTGGCGATGACGTTCAGGCGATCAAGGCCGGCATTCTAGAAATCGCCGATATCCATACGGTCAGCAAGGCAGACAAGCCCGAGGCAGCAGCGACACTCGCAGCGCTGAAAGCCATGATGACCCTAGGGGGACCGGCAGAACAGACATCCTGGACTGTTCCCGTTTTCGCGGTCAGCCCGGTAACAGGTGACAAGGTGAACAAACTTAAAGATCTGATCCAGCAACATTGGGTCCATCTCAATGAAACCGGCGAGCTTGCTGCCCGCCAACGAAAAATTTGCATGACACGAATATTGGGTGCCGCCCGTCGCTTGTTTCACAAGCGTTTCGTAACCGGTGCAACCGAGATCGAAAACCTGCTGCAATCGGTGTTGGAGCGGCGAGACGATCCGGAGACGGCTGCACGCACCCTTCTCAGCCGCAGAGAGGCTTTGAAATGACAAAACTATATCGGGAAGAAGCAATCGGAAGCATCAGTGCGGCACAGGCCACATGGGAAGCCAATGAACTTGCGGCCACACTTGCCAACCGGCCAGAGGAAAAAGCGGAATATGAAACCGAATGCGGGATTCCGCTGAAGCGTGTCTATACGGCGGCAGATGTTGCCGATATCCCTGCCGATGCGCTCGGTTTTCCCGGAGCCTATCCGTTCACGCGTGGACCATATCCCACCATGTATCGGGGACGTCCATGGACGATCCGGCAGGTTGCCGGATTCGGAAATCCTGAAGCGACCAATCAGCGCTACAAATATATGGTTCAGACCGGGCAGACAGGCCTCTCCACCGATTTCGACCTGCCCACATTGCTCGGCCTCGATTCAGACGATCCGATGGCATTTGGCGAAGTGGGCCGGTGCGGTGTTGCCATTGATACGATTGATGATGTCGACCGCCTGTTCGACGGGATCGATCTCGAACAAATCTCGGTATCACTGACAATCAACCCGTCGGCTTGGGTCATCTATGCCATGTATGTGGCGGTTGCAGAAAGCCGGGGTTACGATCTGACAAAGCTTGCAGGTACTTTGCAGGCTGACCCACTGAAGGAATATGTGGCGCAAAAGGAATGGATCTATCCCGTTCGCCCTGCCGTGCGGTTGCTGCGCGACCTGATCATGTATAGCGCGAAGGTCACGCCAAAGCTCAATCCGATAAGTCTCAGCGGCTATCACCTTTCCGACGTCGGCGGCAATGCGATCCAGGAGATCGCCTTCATCATGGCCTTCACCACAGCCTATTGCGAAGAAGTAATTGCCGCCGGCATGGACATCGACGACTTTGCGCCACGCCTCTCATTCTTCTTCATCAGCCAGCAGGATTTCTTCGAACAGATTTGCAAGTTTCGTGCGGCAAGACGGGTCTATGCGAAGCTGATGGCTGAACGTTTCGGCGCAAAGAAGGCGGAGTCGATGCGGTTGCGTGTG
Source organism: Brucella sp. 22210 (assembly GCF_052045675.1). Classification (NCBI taxonomy): domain Bacteria; kingdom Pseudomonadati; phylum Pseudomonadota; class Alphaproteobacteria; order Hyphomicrobiales; family Brucellaceae; genus Brucella; species Brucella sp. 22210. The sequence goes on along the minus strand of NZ_JBQEPD010000026.1, from coordinate 16,087 downwards.
CATGTGCAGACCGCTGCCATGAGCCTGACCAAGGTCGAGCACCAGAACAATCTGGTACGCACGGCAATCCAGGCACTCGGTGCCGTTCTGGGTGGATGTCAGAGCATGCATACCAACGGGCTGGATGAAGCTTTTGCTATTCCGACCGAAGAAGCCATGAAACTCGCCATCCGCACCCAGCAGATCATTCGTGACGAGATCAATGTAACGTCTGTGGTTGATCCTCTTGGCGGTTCCTTTTTCGTCGAGCGGCTGACGCACGAAATGGAAGAGGAAATCTGGAAGGTCCTGAACAAGGTCGACGAGCGCGGCGGTGCATTCAAGCTTGTTGAGGAAGGCTGGTTCCAGCAACAGCTGGCCGATTCCGCTTATGCGACATTCAAGAAGATCGAAACAGGAGAAAAGGTTTCGGTCGGCGTCAATCGCTATGTCGATGAGACGGCCACAAGCGCCGATGTCGACATCCATCCCTATGACGAGGAATGCACCCAGGTTCAGATCGACCGCCTCAACGCCGTGCGCACGAGCCGCGATAACGCACATATCAAGACCTTGATGGCGGAACTGGTTGCACAAGCACAGACCGACGACGTGAACCTTTTACCGAAAACCATAGAACTCGTGAAAGCCAAGGCGTCGCTCGGCGAGATATGTCGCGCATTGCGCGACACCTGGGGCGCTTATGACGAACCAATGATCGTATGAGACACAAAATGGGAAATACTGTTGTCGTTCATGTGGATGGCGTCATTGCCTGGGTCAAGCTCAACCGACCCGACCGGTTGAATGCCATGAACCAGGCTCTGGTGAATGATCTTGCTGCTGCACTGGATCATATTGAGGCTGACGAGAAAATACGCGCGGTCATCTTGCACGGCGAAGGGCGTGCATTCTGCTCAGGCGATGACCTGCAAGATCTCGACAATCAGACCACGTCGGCTGATGCCACACAGGCGTGGGTTGAATCCATTCAGGCCATCACTTTGAAGATCATGGGGTCGAAGAAGATCGTCATTGCCGCCATTCACGGCTGGTGCGTCGGCGGCGCGCTCGAATGGGCGATCAATTGCGACTTCCGGATCTTCACAAAAACAGCACGCTGGTTTTTTCCTGAAGTCACTTATGGGTTCTTTGTTACCGGCGGCGTCACCGCCTTGCTGACCAAGCACATCGGCCCGCAGGCTGCGAAGGAACTCATTATTTTGGGCGAGCGTCACGATGCGGCCAAGGCACTTCAAGTTGGCATCGCCTGGAAAGTGGTTCCGGACGAAGAATTGTTGAAGGAAGCACGAGCACTTGCGCTAAAAATCGCCGACCGTCCGGCAGCGTCGGTAGCCGCAATCAAAGAAGCAATCAACGAAGGTTTCCATTCGTCGCTCGAACAGGCCATGGCGCGCGAAACGCGTGCCACTGTCTCCGGCTTTCTGTCGCCTGACGCGCAGATGCGCGCGAAGCACTATTAAGCAGATGGGGCTGGCGATGGATCAAATCCCCCTGCAAACGGTTCTTCCCGGACAAAGCGACAGTGCTATCGATATGCGGGTACTGCCCAAAATTCTCGCGCATCAGGCAGAGATACTGGGCGACAGGCCCTTTATCGACATCTGTGGTCGCAAAGCCAGCTTCCGGGATATGCACCGCATTTCGAACCGGCTCGCCAATGGCCTGCACGCTCTTGGCGTCGAAAGATCGGACCGTGTGGCACTTTTGCTGCCCAATTGTTTTGAATTTGTCGCGATCTGGTTTGCCGTTGCAAAACTGGGTGCTATCGAAGCCCCGAACAATCCAGACCTTAAAGGCGAGCTTTTAAGCCACAATCTGAACAATTGCGGCGCGAAAGTGCTGATTGCCGATGCGAAAAGGCTGAGCGACCTTGCCAATATTCAGGACCAGTTACCGCTTATCGAAACGCTCGTTCTGATCGATACGACTGCCACTGCCGCGCGAGCAGCCGGTGTGACCATCGAGCAAATCGTCACTTTTGACGAATGCATGACCCAATCGGATGAGTTTGACCCGGTTGAGGTCCACTATTCTGATCCAATGGCGATCCTCTATACGTCTGGCACCACCGGCCCTGCCAAGGGCGTTTTGATGTCGCATCATCATTGCTATTGCTGGACCATGGCGATGGCACTCAATCTTGGCTACACCGCTGCCGACAGCTATTTCTGTACCTTACCCCTCTTTCATACCGACGCGCAGATGTTTGGCGTCTATCTGCCGCTCATCTTTGGAACGCAAACCACTCTGGTCGAAAGTTTCAGTGCATCGCGCTTCTGGGAACAGGTACGCACCAGCGGCGCGACAGCCACGAACCTGCTCGGCGCCATGGGTGTCATCCTAGCTCGGGCAGAACCAAAAGCGGACGATGGCAACAATCCTCTTCGGGTTTGTCAATGCATTCCCATGGTTCCTGATAAAGCCGCGTTTGAACACCGCTTTGCCATGAAACTCGTTACCGGCTACGGCCAGACCGAAACCAGTTTCGTGACTCTTGATACGCCCGGCACAACCCGCGACGGTTCATGCGGCACAGCTCATCCGGACTGGGAAGTGACAATCGTTGATGAGCACGACCGACCCGTAGCAGCGGGCGTGGTGGGGGAAATCGTCTCGCGCCCGAAAAAGAACTGGTACATGTTCTCCGGCTACTATCGGGCCGAAGCCAGAACCGTCCAGACGCTACGCAATCTCTGGTACCACTCCGGCGATGCCGGCTATCAGGATGAAGAAGGCTGGTTTTATTTCAAACACCGCCTGAACGAAGCAATTCGGCGACGCGGAGAAAATATCTCCGCGTTCGAGGTCGAGACAATTGCCGAGGCGCATACCGACATTGTCGAAAGCGCCGCCTTTGGTGTTCCCTCGGAGTTTACCGAAGAAGACATCATGCTGGTGGCCATGCGTCGACCGGGATCGTCCCTCACACCAGCCGAACTGGTGGAGCATTTTCGCGCTCAGGCACCGCGTCATATGACCCCGCGTTACATCGAACTCACCGATGGGCCGCTGCCGCGAACCCCAACGGAAAAGATTGCCCGCAGTGAACTTAAAAAAAGGGGCGTGACTGCGGAAGTGTTTGACCGGGGGACGCGCTGACACGCGCCGCCCGGCCCAAGAGGTCCTGAAAACAAGGGAAAGCTGCGCGTGTGGGCAGCGCAGGCAGGGACATTGTTTGTGCCCGCGAATAAAATGGGAGACTATCATGAAACCGATACTGCTTCCGGCGATCAGTTTGTCAGTCATGCTCGCCCTCGGTGGTGCTGCCTCCGCGGATATCGTGGTTGGCGTAGCTGGCCCAATCACCGGCCCCAATGCTGCTTTCGGCGCCCAGTTTCAAAAGGGTGCGGAACAGGCGGCGAACGACATCAATGCAAAAGGCGGCACACTCGGCCAGAAAATCAAGGTTGAGATCGGCGACGATGTTTCCGATCCCAAGCAAGGGATCTCGGTCGCTAACAAGTTTGCTGCTGACGGCGTCAAATACGTCATCGGCCACTATAATTCCGGCGTTTCAATTCCTGCCTCTGAAGTCTATGCTGAAAACGGTGTGCTGGAATTTTCGCCAGCATCGACCAATCCGCAATATACCGAGCGCGAGCTTTGGAACACATTCCGCACGTGCGGTCGCGATGACCAACAGGGCAAAGTGGCAGGCGACTATATCGTCGAGCATTTCAAGGACGCAAAAATCGCCATCGTTCACGACAAGACGCCCTACGGTGTCGGGTTGGTCGATGTCGCCAAGAAGGTGCTGAACGACGCTGGCGTCAAGGAAGTGCTCTATGAGGGCATTAATCAGGGTGATAAAGACTTTTCAGCACTCATCAGCAAGTTGAAAGAGTCAGGCGTTTCGCTGATCTATTTCGGCGGCCTCCATACGGAAGCCGGGCTGATCATGCGCCAGTCTGCCGATCAGGGGCTGAAGGCCACGCTCTTTTCCGGCGACGGCATGGTCTCCAATGAGCTTGCCTCGATCGCGGGCGATGCGGTCATAGGTACGTTGAACACATTCGCGCCCGACCCACGCAAAAACCCGGCGGCAAAAGAACTCGTTGAGAAGTATCGCGCGCAGGGCTTTGAGCCGGAAGCCTATACGCTTTATTCCTATGCGGCGATGCAGATCATTACACAGGCCATCGAAAAACTTGGATCTGCTGACGATGCGCAAAAAGTTGCCGAGACCATCAAATCCGGCGGAGCGTGGCCCACGGTTATCGGCCAGATCAGCTATGACGCAAAGGGAGACATTACCCGGCCGGACTATGTTGTCTATGAGTGGACGAAAGGCGAGAACGGCAAACCCACTTACGGCGAGAAATAGTCGTAACGTTTGAACCGTCGACCAGGACAATCAATAACAGAGGCGCGGATTTTAAACCGCGCCTCTCCTTTATTCGGGTCGAAGCGGTCCTAGCGCTCTAAGAATTCCAGAACTGTACCGCTGGCGCTCTCAGGCTTCACGGCCACGCCTGCCGACGTTGGCACGAAGGAAACGCCGTGTGCGGACAGTGCTGCACGCGCTTTATCCAATGAGCTGACCCGTATGCGAAGCGCCGCAAATGCGCTGGCGGGTGTCTTGCTCAGATCAACTTCTGGGTAAAGTGAAGCCGCTTTCTCACGATCCACAACCAGTATATCGGCGGACTCTGGTCCGGTTAGAACCTTCCAGCCACCATTATGCTCAACAGCTTCCCCAGCTTTAAAAAGACGGGCAAAGCCTTTCGCAGACTGTGCGGGTTCATCCGAGATGGTCACGATGGCAGATAGTCCGATTGCCCCATTTTCATGTTCGATCAATTCCGGCAACCAGACGGTTTCACGGGTCTTATGCTGACACATGAACACCATGCCTTGCGGGACTTCGCTGTTCGCGAAGGATACGGTTTCAAACGCTGCAACGCCTTCGCCACCGCTCGGCAATTGCACGGGGCGCTGAAAGGCGCCGACTTCGCCCGTCGCTATATCGAGCGCTGCAAGCTCCGCCTTTGCCTCGCGTGCATTATCGATCCGGCAGGCAATTGCATGTAGTCCTTCGCCTTGCGCGGCCAGTTTCTCACGCTGGTGCAAATTGCCCGGCGTTTCGGCAACGATGCCCAGAAGCTCGAAATAGTCCTCCGGGAACATGATCGTATAGTTGCCGGTACCTTTCTCCTTGCTGTGCAGCCCGCGTGGGCTCAGCGTAAAACCGAAGCGACGGTACTGCTCGGCACTTTTCTCCAGATCGTTAACCAGCAGAAAAACGTGATCGACGCCTTTTACCGGATGAGACATGCGGAGTTTCCTTTTTTCATAAAATCAGATGCTAGGAATTGAGGCTTATTTCTTTGTCGGCGCCAATACAATCTCATGGATTGTGACGCGCGGGTTCATATTGGCAACATAGAGTGCGGTTTCAGCCATGTCTTCCGGCTGGATGACGTCATCCATGCGTGCAGGATCAAAACCCGGGCGACGCGCCAGAAGCGGCGTCGCCACTTCGCCGGGGCAAAGAACCGTGGAACGAATACCGTTTTGCCCCTCCTGCGCGTTCAGGCTCGCGCTCAAATCGTTGAGCGCATGTTTGGATGCGCCATAGGGCACGCCACCAGCCGGTGATGAAAAACGCCCCGCCCATGAAGATGTATGGATCATCAGGCCAGCGCCCTGCTTGCGCATCGGGGTCAGTGCGGCCGCGATCACATTGATCGCCCCCTTGATATTGATATCGATGACATCATCCCATGAATCGAAATCGATATCAGACCAGCTGCGGCGCGGGATATTAAGACCAGCATTGTTGCAGAGTATATCGAGACGTCCGGCCCAGCCGACGATGGCTTCCGCAGTATCTGCCATCGCTTTGCGGTCAAGCACGTCAGCAGGAAACGTCCGAACCTCACCGCCAGCGGACGTGATCTCATCAGCGATAGACGCCAGCGCATCCGCTTTCCGGCCGGTCAGAGCGACAGGCCAGCCTGGCTTGCAAACCGTCGCGCCATTGCGGCGCCGATGCCTGACCCGGCACCCGTGATCCACACCGCACCTGGCTTGGTTTTGCCCGCATTTTCGTTCTGTTCGTGAGAAATCTGGCTCATCAACAAACTCCAATATAGAAAATCGACATTTATTAACGCATGGTTATCGAGAAATTATACTAATTTTATCATTCAAATTAGTTTATCTTGACAAAATCATAGCGGATTCTAGCATAACCGTGCTTGCATAAGAAAAAGACCCTTGAGAGCTGCTTTAAAGAGCGTTTTCAGGGGGTTGAACAATATCGGGACGTGCGGGAAAAGAGGCCGGAAAGCCCTCCTCAACGTCCTTCAGGGGAACATAGAATGCATATCAGAAAAGCTGGCCTTGGCCTGTTTCTCGCAGCCTTTTCGCTTGCGACGGCGTCATCCCACGCCGAAGAAGTGAAGCGCGGCGGTACGGTTATTGTCCATATGAATACCGAGCAGGGCGTACTCAACCCTGCGCTGCGCGCTTCCACCGGCGTTTACCAGATCACTGGCCGCATTATGGAGCCGTTGATCGACCGTACCTATGAGGGCTATGTACCGGTTCTGGCAACGAGCTGGTCTTCATCGGAAGACGGCAAGGCCATCACCTTCAAGCTGCGCGAGAATGTACGCTGGCATGATGGCCAGCCTTTCACCTGCGATGACGTTTCGTTCAGCGCGATGAACCTCTGGAAGAAGCTGCTCAACTATTCGACCACGCTTCAGGCCAATCTCGAAGCTGTCGACTGCACCGATCCGCACACAGCTGTGTTCCGCTATTCCAAGCCGATGCCTCTGGAATTGCTGGTCGCCGCCATGCCAGATCTCGGCCATCCGGTGCCGAAGCATCTTTATGAAGGCACCGATATTCTGAAGAACAAGTACAATTCCGCGCCGGTCGGCACGGGTCCGTTCAAGTTCGTCGAATATGAGCGCGGCCAGCACATCATTGCCGAACGCAATGACGATTACTGGCGTGGTAAGGAATATCCTTATCTCGACCGTATCATCTGGCGTTTCATGCCAGACAAGGCCGCGGCTGCCGCAGCGCTTGAAGCTGGTGAAATGAGGGAAACCGCCTTCAACGGCATTTCCATGTCGGATACCGAGCGCCTCCAGAAGGATGGCCGCTTCGACACCGGCACCAAAGGCTTCGAAAACAACGTCGCCCACTCGACCATCGAGTTCAACCTGCGCAATCCGATCCTTGCCAATCTGAAGGTTCGTCAGGCGATCTATCACGCGCTCGACATCGATTTTGCGATCAAGACGATCATGCGCGGCTACGCCAAGCCGGGCCGCGGCCCGATCCCGAGCACCGGTGGCGCAAATTATACCGATCAGGTCCAGACCTATCCGTATGACGTGGAAAAGGCCAAGAAGCTGCTCGATGAGGCCGGCTACCCGGCAGGCCCGGATGGTATCCGCTTCAAGCTGCGCCATCGTCCGGCTCCATGGGGCGAGTATACGCAGCTTTGGGCTGAATATTATGCGCAGGCCATGAAAGAAGTCGGCATCGACGTCGAAATCCTGACGAATGATGCGCCGGGCTTCCTGAACGGTGTCTATCGCGATCACGACTTCGACACGGCGAGCGGCTGGCACCAGTTCCGTTCTGACCCGGCTGTCTCGACCACCGTCTGGCTGCGTTCCGGCGCTCCGGTCGGCACGGCATGGTCCAACCAGTTCGACTATAAGTCTGACGAAATGGACAGCCTGATCGACAAGGCTGCAAGCGAGCTCGACCCTGCCAAGCGCGCTGATCTCTATCACCAGATCCAGCAGCTTGAAATGAAGGACCTGCCGGTCATCTTCGCCATCGAACATCCTTTCGTCGGCGTGACCAACAAGGTTCTCAAGAACCACCACAATACACCGCGGTGGGATTCGTCGAGCTGGTACGATCTCTGGATCGATCAATAAGCGATATAAGACCGCTGCTGGACCACCCGGCAGCGGTTCCCCACATTTATGAATGCTGACTATGAATATCTTGCAGGATAATCCGCAATGTCCCTGCCCCCAATCCTGACCTTTGCGCTGCGCCGCATCTTGCAGGCAATCCCCGTCATTCTCCTCATCATGATCGGGGCGTTTCTGCTCATCAAGCTTGCGCCCGGCGACACGGTTGACGCACTTGTTGGCGACATGGGCGGCGCAGACCCGCAATTCGTTGCCAATCTGCGTACCGAATATGGTCTCGACCAACCGGTCTGGGTGCAGCTGTGGATTTACATGACCAAGCTGGCTCGGTTCGATTTCGGCTGGTCCTATGTCTATGAACTGCCCGTGCTGGATGTGCTCAAGGCTCGTCTTGTGCCGACGCTCCTGCTTATGCTCTCCTCCCTGTCGGTCGCCTTTATTTTCGGCATAGCGCTCGGCGCTTTTGCGGCACGCAAGGCCTACTCGCTGACCGACAATGTCATTTCAACGCTTGGCCTCGTGTTCTACGCTATGCCGAGTTTCTTCCTCAGCCTCATCCTGATGTTTATCTTTTCCGTCAAGCTGGGTTGGCTGCCCGTCGGCGGTTACAAAACGCTGGGCGGCTTCTATACCGGCTGGAAGAATGTCTGGGATATTGCGGTTCACCTCGTCATGCCGACGACGGCGCTTTCACTGATCTACCTTGCATTTTACATGCGCCTGATGCGCACGAGCGTGCTCGAAGTAGCCGATCTCGATTATGTCCGTACGGCCCGCGCCAAGGGAGCCAGCGGCGCAAGGCTGATGTTCCATCACATCATGCGCAACGCTTTCCTCCCCGTCGTGACGTTGCTTGGTCTTCAGTTTTCCACCGTGCTCGGCGGTTCGGTCGTGATCGAAACAATATTCTCGCTGCCCGGCCTTGGCCAGCTTGCCTATACATCGGTGATCAAGCGTGACCTCAACACGCTGATGGGCATTATTTTCCTGTGCTCGGTGCTGGTGGTGATCGTGAATTTCATCACCGATCTCATCTATGCGCGGCTTGATTCCAGGATCGAACTGTCATGACATCCCAGGACCTCTCCCTCTCTCGCCCGCCTGTGTCCCGCACGAAAGTTCTGTGGCAACGTTTCAGCCGCAACCGCGCCGCTGTGCTAGGCCTCGTCCTTTTCATCGCCGTGGTCTTGATCGCGCTTCTGGCCGATTTCATTGTCCCCGGCGATCCGCTGCGCCGCGCTGGTGATCCGCTTGTCTGGCCCTTCATCAATGGTGCAACACCGCTCGGCACCGACCAGCTCGGTCGCGATATCATGGCTGGCATTTTCCATGGTGCGCGCATCTCGCTGCTGATTGGCGTCGTCGCGACCCTGATCTCGATCATCATCGGCATCGTGATCGGCGCGCTTGCCGGTTATTATGGCGGCTGGGTGGATGATGTTCTGATGCGCATCACCGAAGCTTTCCAGACCGTGCCCAGCTTCGTGCTGCTTTTGACGCTGGTGGCCATTTTCGGCTCATCCATTGAGAACATCATTATCTGCATCGGCATCGTGTCATGGACAGCCCCTGCCCGTATGGTGCGCGCCGAGTTTCTGGCGTTGCGCAAGCGCGAATTCATCGACGCGGCGCGTAATCTCGGTGTCGGCAACATGTCGATCATCTTCCGCGAAATCCTGCCAAACGCTTTGCCGCCAGTGATCGTTTTTGCGTCCGTGGTTATGGCCACATCCATCCTGATGGAAAGCGCACTTGCCTTCCTCGGTCTCGGCGATCCCAACTATGCCAGCTGGGGCAACATGATCGGTCAGGGCCGCGCCGTATTGCGCACCGACTGGTTCTGCTCGGTCATTCCCGGCATTGCCATTCTGCTCACCGTTCTTTCCTTCAGTCTGCTCGGCGAAGGCCTGAACGACGCGCTTAATCCGAGGCAGAAGAAATAATGACCGCCGCACCTGTTCTAGAAATCAGCAACCTGCAAATCGCGCTGCCGAAGGGCGCCGACCGTCCCTATGCCTTGCAGGACCTGACGCTGACCATCAATCCCGGCGAAATCGTCTGCCTCGTTGGCGAAAGCGGCTCCGGTAAATCGCTTTCGGCGGGCGCGATCATGCGCCTTCTGCCGGAACCGCATGTTCGCGTAACCCACGGCACGATCAAGCTTGAAGGCACCGATCTTTATTCGCTCAGCGAAGCCGACATGAAAAAGCTGCGCGGCAATCGCATAGGCATGATCTTTCAGGAGCCGATGACTGCGCTCAACCCGCAGAAAACGGTTGGCTGGCAGATCGATGAAGTGTTGCGCCTGCACACCAAGCTAAGCCGCAAGGAACGTCGCGCTGCCGTGCTCGATATGCTGGCAGAAGTGAAAATCCCAGACCCGGAATCTGCCTATAACGCCTATCCGCACCAGATTTCAGGCGGACAGCGCCAGCGCGTCATGATCGCCATGGCGCTGATCCTTAAGCCGCGTCTCATCATCGCCGATGAGCCGACCACGGCGCTCGACGTCACCACACAGGCCCAAATCCTGAAACTGATCCGTGATCTGCAACGCGAACACGACACGGGCATCCTTTTCATCACACACGACTTTGGCGTCGTGGCAGAAATTGCCGACCGCGTCGCCGTGTTGCGGCTTGGTGAGCTGGTTGAGCAAGGCCCGGCAAATGAAGTGCTGAACCATCCCCAGCACGCCTACACAAAAGCGCTGATTGCTTCGGTTCCAGCACTCACACCGCCCGAGCCGAAGCCATCCGTTGAAGTGCAGCCGATTATTCTCAAGGCGAGCGCTTTACGCAAAACATTCAAGGCGCGGGGCGGATTGCTTACCGGCAAACGCGGCGCAGTACCCGCCGTGAAAGATCTGTCGTTTGAATTGCGTCAGGGGGAAACCCTTGGCGTCGTGGGCGAAAGTGGGTCGGGCAAGACGACCGTTTCGCGCATCGTCACGCGTCTGCTGGAAGCAGATAGCGGCATGGTCGACATCAACGGCAAGGATTTTCTGGGCGCAAGCCCGCGTGAGGTACGCGCCATGCGCAAGGATATCCAGATGGTCTTTCAGGACCCGATGGCGTCTCTCAACCCGCGCCGCCGTGTGGTTGACCTGATTGCGCAAGGTCCTATCGTCCATGGCGTGCCGAAAGCACAGGCCCATGCGAAAGCACGGGAATTGCTGGAACTGGTCGAGCTTTCGCCCGCTGCCGCCGACCGGTTTCCGCACGAATTTTCCGGCGGACAGCGCCAGCGCATCGGCATTGCTCGCGCCTTGGCGCTTGAACCACGGATCATTGTGGCGGACGAACCGGTCTCGGCACTAGACGTCTCGGTGCAGGCGCAGGTTCTGCGACTTCTGGCCGATCTGCGTGAACGGCTGAATCTGTCACTGCTTTTCGTCACCCATGATCTTCGCGTCGCAGCCCAGCTTTGCGACCGCATCATCGTCATGTCCAAGGGTGAAATCGCCGAAACCGGCCCAACGGCGGAAGTTTTCGCTAATCCTCGCCACGAATATACACAGCGCCTTCTTGCCTCCATCCCCGGCAAGAACTGGACGCCTCCTCGTCTTGAAAACGCGTGAAGCCATGCAAAAAGTAGAATTCCCACCCTCCATTTGGGCCTCCACTGCGCCACCCCGCACACCGGCCAAGCCGCTTAACAGTGACACTGAAGCCGATATCGTTATAGTCGGTGGTGGTTTTACAGGTCTGTCGGCAGCGCTTCATCTGGCAAAACGCGGCAGGCGCGTCATCCTGCTGGAAGGCAATGCTGTTGGCTGGGGCGCGTCTGGACGCAACAATGGTCAGGTCATCCCGACGATGACGTCTGCCGAACCGGATGCTATTGCCAAGCGCTATGGCGCTTCAGGTGAACGCTTTGCAAGGCTCATTGGCAACAGCGCCGATATTCTCTTTTCAATCGTGCGCGATGAAAATATCGAAGCCGAAGCCGAACAGAAGGGCTGGTTCCAGCCTGCTCACTCGCCCGGTCGCGTGAAGCTTTCGCAATCGCGCGTGGAAGCGTGGAAGCGGTTCGGCTTTCCAGCAGAATTTCTTGACCGAGCGGCCACATCGCAATTGCTCGGCACAGATTTCTGGTATGGCGGCATGTTCAACCCGACCGGCGGCCACATTAATCCGCTGGCTTTCGCGCGCGGCCTTGCCGCCGCTGCGGAACGTCATGGCGCAATCATACATGAGCAAAGCCCTGTCACCTCCTATCGACAGATCGGTGATCACTGGGAAGTGCGAACCGACAACGCAACAGTCCGCGCCAGAGGCTTTCTGCTCGCCACCAATGCCTATACTGGCGAGTTGCGCGAAAAGCTCGCCCCGCGTCTGGCCCGTACAATCGTGCCGGTACTCTCGTGGCAGATGGCGACCGCACCTGTGAGCGACAATCTGCGCGCGACAATTTTGCCCGGACGACAAGCCGTCTCCGATACGCGCGGCGACCTGCGCTTCTTCCGCTACGATGCCCGCAACAGGCTGATCACCGGTGGCATTGTGATGGGCGATTTCAACGTCGCGGAACGCGTCAAGCGCAAGACCGCGCGTAACATGGCTGAATCTTTCCCGGCATTGGGCGAACCAGAAATCACCCATGTGTGGAGCGGCTATATCGGCATGACGTGGGACCGTTTTCCACGCGTTCATCAACTTGGCGCCAATGGCTGGGTATGGATTGGCTGCAACGGGCGCGGCGTAGCGCTTGGCACTTCGCTTGGCCGCGAATTTGCACGCGCGCTTGATGGAGAGCCGGTACAAGAACTCGCCTTGCCGGTCTCAGAACCGGTGCCGCTACCCTTTCATAAAGTCGCGCGGAAGATCGCGCCCTTCTATCTCGCCTGGCTTCGACGCAAGGACCTCTCCGAGCCCAATCTCTAAGCCAGCTCATTCAACGTTCATGTGAAAGGTCAGATCCATGAATCAATTGCCAATTCTCGAACGCCGCCGCATTGAGGCGATGGTCATCAAGAACATCTACGATGTCGTGCGCGAACGCTCCGGTGAAGAAGAAGCGCAGACTGTCGTGGGCGAAGCCGTCAGCCGCTCCGCTATTGAACAGGGCAAGAGCTTTGCCGAGGATCTCGGCCGCACGCCGACGCTTCAGGATTTTGCCGATATCCAGCCGCTCTGGACAAAGGAAAACGCACTCGAAATCGACGTGATTTCGCGAGACGAAAGCCATTTCGATTTCAACGTTACGCGTTGCCGATATTCAGAAATGTATCGCGAGATGGGCCTCGGTCATATTGGCCATCTTCTATCCTGCAATCGCGACGGTGATTTCTGCATCGGTTACAATCCTGCCATGAAGCTGGAACGCACGCAGACCATCATGAAGGGCGCAAGCCACTGCGATTTCCGCTACACCCTCGACGCCACCGAAGAAACGACGAAGGAAGCCTGATATGTCGGTTGAAAACTGGACGTCGAACCAGCTTGACGAACTCGTAGCGTTCCGCCGCGACCTGCACGAAAACCCTGAGCTGCTTTACGATGTAAACCGGACAGCGGACAAGGTTGCCGAAGCGTTGCGCGCAGCAGGCGTTGATGAGGTCGCAACAGGCATCGGGCGCACCGGTGTTGTCGGTGTTATTCGTGGACAGACCAATAATTCCGGTCGCACTGTTGCCTTGCGCGCCGACATGGATGCGCTGCCTATTCTGGAAGAAACCGGCGCAGAATGGTCGTCGAAAGTGCCGGGCAAGATGCATGCCTGTGGGCATGATGGCCATACGACAATGCTGCTAGGCGCCGCACGCGAACTGGCGCAAAGCCGGGCTTTCGACGGTACCGTCATCGTTATTTTCCAGCCTGCAGAAGAAGGCGGTGCTGGCGCCAAGGCAATGATCGATGACGGCCTGTTCAAGCGCTGGCCGGTCAATGAAGTCTACGGTATGCACAACCGTCCAAACCTCGAGGTTGGACATTTCACCATCAATTCCGGCCCGATCATGGGCTCGGTCGATGTGCTCGACATCACCATTGAAGGCGTTGGAGGGCATGCAGCCTCACCGCACCAGACCATCGATCCCATTCCGGTAACGGCTGCACTCATTCAGGCTATCCAAACACTGACCGCCCGCACGCTCGACCCGCTGGACTCTGCGGTGATTTCGATCACCACCATTCAGGGCGGCGATGCATTCAATGTCATTCCGCAGAAAATCCGGATGACAGGCACGGTCCGCACGCTTCGCGAGGAAGTGCGTGACCACATCGAGAAAAAGCTTGCCCGTGCAGTACAGGGCATCGCCGACGCATTTGAAGCCAAGGCGACACTCGATTATCAGCGCAACTATCCCGTGACCGTCAATCACGAGCAGGAAACCGAACTCGCGGCCATCGCTGCCGAGGCGGTCTCAGGTTCCGAGCGTGTCACGCGCGACATGCCCGCGACGCTGGGCGGCGAGGATTTCGCGTTCATGCTGAATGAAGTTCCGGGCGCAATGATCAATATCGGCAACGGTCCGAGCGCCAATCTGCATCACCCGAAATATGACTTCAACGATGAAGTCATTGCCTGGGGATGTTCCTATTGGACGACTTTGGTGCGCCACAGATTGCCGGTTTAGCAGCTCTGAAACGCGCGCATATTATGAAGCTTTCGGTGAGGCGGTCTTCCGCCTCACCGAAATTTTTAAGCAGCGCTTTTCAACGACCTATGGGCAGAAATTGGAAACAACCAGTCATACGCGATATTGAAAAGAAACGCATAGGCCAGGTAGAAGAACACAATCACGACGTCCATCATCAGGGCAGCGATAATCGAAATACCCAGATACCAGGCAATGAATGGTATCAGCAACACAACAAGTCCTGCTTCAAACAGGATGGTATGCGCAACGCGCAGAGGCATGGTTTTACGCACCGTTCCTCTCAGTCGCAACATGGCTCGGTCAAATCCAAGATTGAAGAGAAAATTCCAGATGGTTGCGGTTGTCGCGGATATGATCCCGATAACGCCCATGGCTTCTACCGGCTTGTTAAAGAGAATGGCCGAGCCCGGGATGAAGATTGCCAGTCCAATAATTTCAAACATCGCCGCGTGGCGAACACGATCCATAAAACTACGCACTTTGATTTATTCCTTGATATTGGTGCGCCCTTTCTATCTACTATTCTAGATTTGAAAAGTTAGATACTATCTGGATTTGCGATAGATGAATGTCGAACTGGACCAACTGGAAGCATTCGTCGCAGCCGCCGAACACGGCTCCTTTTCGGCAGCAGCACGTCATTTGCGCAAAGCACAATCAGCGGTCAGCGTGTTGATTTCGTCTCTGGAAGACGACCTCAATGTCAAACTTTTCAGCCGAGCAACGCGCAGCCCGGCGCTCACCGAAGCAGGCGCAAGGCTGTTGCCTGAAGCGCGCCTCATGCTGGACAGACGTGAGCATCTGATTTCAGTCGCGCGAAATTTCGACGCGCATGTTGAATCAAGATTGGTGGTTGCTCTGGACGAGCTTTATCCAGAACCGGCAGTTGCCGCACTTTTCGCCGCGTTTGCGCAGCAATATCCCCATGTTGAACTCGAATTGCAGTTTCCGCACTCATCCGTGATCGCCGGTCTTTTGAAAGATGGCAAGGTTGATCTTGGCGTCATGTGGCGTCTCGATCAGATGCCATCTGAGCTTGGATTCCAGACTATAGGCTGGGTACCGCTTGTGCTCGTATGCGGACGAAACCACCCGCTCGCCAGCATGCCCGTCAGTTGGGAAGATTTGAAAACCCATCGACAGATCATGGTTCGCAAACGTAGCGACGAAGATGAAAAACACCGGCTGAGGGTGGCCGCAGAAGTCTGGTGGGTGGAAAGCCACTGGGTCATTCTGCAAATCCTGAAACAGGGCATCGGCTGGGCTTACATTCCTGAGCATATCCTGCGGGATTCACCTTTGGCTGGCGCGCTTGTCATTCCAAAACTACAGTTTGATGGTGGAGCCCATCCCGTGGCGCTTGAACTCGTCTGGAACAAGCATCGTCCGCATGGTCCCGCCGCAAAGTGGCTCAGACAGCAATTTGCCTCTGACAAATTTTGATCTGGCCCAAGTAGGCGATCTCGAATTCTAGGCCGTGCACTCATAAATAGGCTAGCTATTTGAATGGATTGGTTATTGAAAGGCCTCGGATTTGGAGGTCTTTGATGTCACGTCGCCGCTATGAACT
>NZ_JBQEPD010000025.1:0-49217 GCF_052045675.1 Brucella sp. 22210 | reverse complement strand
GCGCGACGGTCAGTCTGGTCGCCCGTCGTCATGGCATTGCGCCTAACCAGCTGTTCGCGTGGCGCAAGCTTGCATCGCAGGGTGCCTTGGTTGCCACCGCAGCCGAAGAGGAGGTTGTCCCTGCCTCGGAATACCGGGCGCTTCAGGCTCAGGTGAAGGAATTACAGCGCCTTCTGGGCAAGAAGACGATGGAAGGGGAAATTCTCAAGGAGGCCCTCGAAATCGCCAACGGCCCAAAAAAACGACTGCTGCACTCAATCTCGCTGCCGAAGGACGTTTTGCGATGAAGGCGCTATGCGAGACGTTAGGCGTTGCCCGGTCGAATATCGCTGCACGCGCCACAGGCACCCTTTCCAGAGCCCGAGGGAGACCTCCGCTTCCCGACGCTGATCTGGTTGCTCAGATCAAGGCGGTCATTGAAGAAATGTCGACCTATGGTTATCGGCGCGTTCATGCCATTCTGCGGCGCAAGGCCCGTGAACAGGGGCGTTCATGGCCGAACGCCAAACGTGTTTATCGCGTGATGAAGCGGCATGATCTGCTCCTTCAGCGCCATACCGGAGCTGCCGGTGAACGCAGACACGACGGGCAAGTCACCGTCGAGCGCTCCAATACCAGATGGTGCTCCGATGGCTTCGAGATCACGTGCGACAACAAGGAAAAGGTCCGCGTTGCATTTGCGCTCGACTGCTGTGATCGGGAAGCAATCGCTCATGTGGCCACGACAGAAGGCATCAAGAGCGAAGATGTACAGGACCTTGTCATCACGGCGGTAGAAAACCGCTTCGGGCGCATCAATATGCTGGCAGAGCCCATCCAGTGGCTTACCGACAATGGTTCATGCTTCATTGCGAAAAACACCGCGTCCCTGCTCCGGGATATCGGTATGGAACAGTGCAGAACACCAGTGCGCAGCCCGCAGTCAAATGGAATGGCTGAGGCTTTCGTCAAAACATTCAAGCGCGATTATGTCCGGATCAACCCGACGCCGGACGCCGAAACTGTCATGGCTCAACTGCCATCATGGTTCGAGCACTATAACAATCTTCACCCGCACAAGGCTTTAGGATATCAATCTCCACGAGAGTTCCTGAGCCGAAATGCTCAATCCTGAAAATGTCCGGTTTTTAAGGGGCAACTCCAATTCGGCAGCGCTGCGTCTGCCGACAAGTGGGAAAGAATCGTAGTTCGTTAATAGATTTCCTTCCCAAATGAGCCGTTCACGCGGCGAGCCGCCAAAAACGCTGATCAACAAGGAATACCCATTCCAGGTCGTTCTTCTACTTACCGAATGGCATCGGATGCATCTGGTTCAAATGTTGAACGACCGAGAGAGATTGGGCGGGTACCGGCTTTGGGGCGGGATTCAAAACAATCTGACGGGATTTAGCATTGCGCGCTTTAACACTCTGGAAGGGCAGAAAGAGTTCATCCGCCTTTACGGTGGCAAGCCGCACGATCCCGCAGATAAGTCTTCCAAGCCATGGGAGACGTATTTTGAAAAATGAAGATTCGACCACCTTACTTGATGGATATGCCGGCCTCGACGCGGATCATGGATTTGTTTGGCTGGTACGAACTGTACGGCTATTGCTGCCGCTGCGGTCATATTGGATCGGTCGACAAACGGATCATTCTGCGGAAGTTCGGGACACATACATACTTTGTTGATCTTCACCGACGAATGCGTTGCCGGGCCTGCACGGCCAAGGGCGATGCTCAGTTCGGAGTGACAAAACCACCGAGATAGAGAATGACTGGATACAAGACCGACCGAGCTCCCAGCGCCAAAGGCAACAAGTTGTTTGAGCACTTCTGCGATGCGAAGGGCTGCAAAACGTGGGGATCGTTCGGCTACAAGACCGCTACGGCTCAACTCTGGTTCTGCCGTGAGCATAAACAGGAAGGCGAAGAAGCCTTGGCTGGACGGCGCAAATAAGCGCTACTTGGTGCCACGCTGCTTTTCAACGCAGGTTTTTGCTTCCTGCCCAGGAGAACATGCGTCTATCTCCGGCTTCTGTATCTGATCTTGCTTTTGCGACGACGGGACTTGGGTGCTGTCTGGATCGGATGGTGGCTGGCCCGGTGCTGCTGGAGGGTTACCCGGCACTTCAGGTTCCTGCCCACCAGATTGCGATGGCGCTCCAGATCCTTGCGCAAATGACGCGCTGGACATGACCACGAGGCCAACTGCTACAGCTATCCATTTCATTCGACCGGCTCCTCGGCATGTTCAATCGTCTAAGGTAACTGTCTTATCGCAGTGATGTTCCATCGACGTATGGACGCATAAAATAAGCGCCCTACCTTTTTGCAAACGAGAAGGAGCGGATGTGCGGACGATTTACCCAGACCTATACGTGGGCTGAAATCCACGCGATGTACAATCTGACGGCGGTAACGCCTCGGAATATCCAGCCTCGGTATAATATCGCGCCGACAACGCAGGTGGGCGTCATCACGCAGAACGGCGGAAACCTCGATTATTCAGAAATGCGTTGGTGGCTCATTCCGAGTTCGTGGAAACAATCGCTGAGCGAGTTCAAGTACACCACTTTTAATGCCAAGGCCGAGGAGTTGAAGCAAAAGCGGACTTTCGCAGGACCGTTTAATCGCTCGCGCTGTCTCATCCCTGCCACGGGCTTCTTCGAATGGTCAGGCCCGAAGGAGGCGCGTCAGCCTTGGTTCATATCCGCCAAAGATGGCAAGCCCCTTACCTTCGCTGGCCTGCATGAGAGATGGCACGACAAGGCTACAGGCGAAGAAGTGAAGAGCTGCACGATTATCACTTGTGCCGCTAACGACTTCATGGCGAAAATCCACACCCGCATGCCGGTCATTTTGGAGGAAAAGAACTGGCATCTATGGCTTTCCGAGCCACGTGAAGACCTACTCAAGCCAGCAAACGACGACATATTGCAAGCGTGGCGCGTGTCGCCTCAGGTCAACAACAGCCGATATCAAGGCAACGACACGATGCAGGAGGTGGATGGTGAAGGGTCCGAGACATAGTCGAGAATACGACGACCGCGATCTTGATTGCCAGTTTCAACTGGAAACCCTGGTTTGGGAACTTGTCGACAAAGCTCAGCAAGCGGGATGGGGAGAGGTAGAAGCCGCGAACGCCATTATCGAACTTGCCATGAACCGCATCCTTCAGAACGAGGCATCAGAGGATGACAGCAGAGCACTAGCTGAAGCTGCCGAAGAATGGCGGAGGTCGCATCATTAGGATCGTTGGCCTTGCATTCGCGACATCATCACGGCTAGAGAAATTCACATGAAATTTGCACTTATACTTATCGGCATGATCGTCATTGCGACATCTGTTACCTCATGCGCTAACCGCTCATGCCGTGATTGGCCGGGGACGTGCATTATTCAGTGAAGTCGACAAAGCTGCATCTCCGACAATAACGTCAATTTACCGCCGCTTGATGTTGTGGCGAGTAGCAAGAAAATTCCAAATTCTAGCTGTACAATTCCATTTGGATTTCCGTTGACAGAGGTCGACCATCCAAACACATAAAAATCTCCCCACCCGCGAGGATGGAGAGATATTAGCGGCAAATCACTTATGCCTTATCGACGACCGACTTTACGGCGTCTTTTGCCTTGCCTTTGGCTTCCTGAGCCTTGCCCTTCAGCTTCTGGGCCGCACCTTCTGCTTCAACCTTTCGGTTACCTGTAAGCTTGCCAGCTTCTTCCTTGATGGCTCCGCCGGCCTGATTGGCTTTTCCCTTAATTTTGTCCGTGGTGCTGCTCATCTCTTCATCCTTTGAATGATGGGAATTTCTTCGCAGGGTGAAAACGAAGAGAGCGATAAAACGTTCCCCATTTTTTCACGGGTACTTGCGAACGTAACTAGGGCGCCACAGGACCGCGATTAGTGGCTTTGCATATGTTCGCGAACTGATATTCTGACCCTGCATACTAGGTTGACTCTGTTAACACCCCTACTAGTATGTAGCCCCGGCGCCCCCCTCGGAGCCGGGGTTTCTATTCCGCGCCCATGCGACAATTAAAGCACCCGATTTTCGAACGCAAAATACCACTTGAAATTTGCCGAAACTGAGCGCTGTGGTTGCATAGAAGGAGCCACCGATGCCGTTCAGATCCGCAGACTATCAGGGAACATATAACCCGACCGAACTGGAACTTTTACAGCAAGCATATACCCAATGCTGCGATCTCCTTGAACGATGCCCTTCCACCCATGAGGACAAGGACCGACTAGCCCGTCTCGTGATGAGAATCTTCGAGGAAAGCAACCACGATCCTGAATCGACGGCAACGCGCGCGGCCGAATTGGCTAGGCTTTTCGATTGATCGGTTGTGCTTGACCACTAATCTAGTTCGCATAGATTATAAATTGCGTAGGCTTTTCAGACCGATGAAAACCCAACCTGCGTGACCCCGGCACGGCGTCCTCCTTGCTGGGGTTTACTTTTTTGTCAACGATGGCAAAAATTCGCAAGGAGAGGTAAGTCAGAATAAAATCTAGGATGCCACATGCCTAATCGGATTATTCGTCCTCGCGAGATCGGACAATATCAAGGTCGCGACGCTGATTGCCAAGACGCTATAGTCGACGGCGTTATCGATTTGATCGAACGAGCTGAAAAAGCTGGGTGGAGCGGCATGGAAGCAGCGGTAGCTGTCGGAATAATCGCCAGAGGGCTTGTCAGAGATAACATAACCGTCGTGATAGATAACGAGCAGAATTGAGGCGTACCTCGACGGAAGTCACTCGACTTTTAAATTCGATGCGAATAGCTGACCTTAAACAAGGCTTGCTAGTGTGGCGACGCCCCACTAGCAGCTTGCAGCCCCCGGCAAAGCATTATTTATTTCGGGGCTTTTCATCTATTCAGCAACTGATATTCTGATTGTGCATGCTGTCCTGGTAAATCACTGAATGCTTTGCCCCTCAGCAGGCAAACCCCGGTCTCCCTCTCGGAGATCGGGGTTTACTTTTTTGACCAGAAGGGTAAATTTTGATTGTCCTTTTGGAGGGGACAAAGTCGCTTGACCCCGTGCGGTTTTCCTTGCGGGGTTCTTTTTGATCAGACCTTTCTGCTCTCCAAAGCCTTCAGTCTCTCAGCAAAATAGATGATTTTATTCAGATCATACATTCGGCTGGCCGCGTCTTTCTCGCCGAACCGATAGCAAGCCTTAAAGATGTTGCCGAGCGCGAAGGACATGCCTTTGTGCTCGATCAGGTCGTTCAGTTCGGTCGCATGTGGAGGTAGCTCGTAATAGCTCGTGCTGCCGCCGTCGGAGGTGACGGGCGCACAATTGAGGTCGGCATAAATAGGCGCTGCCCTGTCGAGGACGAAACTCATACCTCCTCCCTCACCTTCCGCTTCGGCTCTTCAAACTCTTCAGTTACAGGCCCGCCAGCAAGTAGTCCCCGGACCGACGACAGCTTATCGCGAACAAGCGGACGAAACCGGCGCGCTGCGAATGGCGGATTGTCATAACCGAACTGCGGGCAGATGCCCCGATCGACGCCTTTTAGGCGTACACCGATGTAGCTGCCCTGCGTGTAATGCTCGAACGGGCCGATCCAGGCGATTTCATAAATCTCGCCTTCCTTAATCTCGATGAACTGTTCGAAGCCGACCTTGGCATCGATACAGACCACCTGATCACCAACTTTGAAGGGGATCATGGCGCCTCCCCGATCATTTCGAGAGCTGCGGTGTAGCGCACTCGGTGTTCCTCATCGTCGCCATAGGCACGCAAATTGTCGCGCAGGTCTGCGATCTTCACCGGTCGCGCAATAGGGTTGGAACAGGCCCGTTTGACGTAGACGAGATAGTCTTCATCATCGCGTCGGGTGATCGCGTTCAAGGCCAGCACGATATCGTCGTCAAAGCCGAACGAATAGATATCGTTCAGCGAGGTGTTCGTGTGCTCGATCATGTCGTGCATAACAGCGAGGATCTGCGTTTCGCGTGTCTCTTGAGCCATCATAACGCGCAGTGGATGCAGAATGTACGGATCGCCGTTGTCGCTCTTCTGGTCCATATGCGCCGCTGCCGCTACCGCAATTGCTGTTTCAAGGTTACTCATGGTTTTTCTCCTGCGGCGCTATCAAGCTGCGGCGCTTGCTTCAATATTGCGGAACTCGACCGGCACGCTAAATTGCTTAGCCCGCCTGATACCAGTTATCATGCCGCTACTTTTTCCCCAATCCTCGTAGACAACGCATTTCTCCGCCACGCGATACCATGCAAGGCCAGCCTCGATGCCGAGTTCACGTTCATCAGGCCGCAAGTCGTCCAACACCTGCGTAAGCAGCAAGTGGCTTGCAATCGGTGCCTCGCCCCGACGCAAACTGTCCAGAAGGCAGGCGCGGGCATATTCGGTGTTGCGCGCCACGTCGCCGCTATATGGGCTTTCGATGATGACGAGTGGCTTGCCGGTAGTTGGCACATTGTCGTTATAATGTTTTGGCAAGAAACTTATAACCTTCCCGCCTACCCTCATCTGCCGTCCTTCTACAGCCGCTCGCGCGGCGCGGTCTTCTGCTTCTTCAAGCATGTTCTCTCCTCGTGTTTTTGGCTGCGGCGGTTAGTGTTTTGGTTAATATTTTACTAACATCACATTGATTTTATTTAATGTTTGCACCTACGTCTGTTCATCTAGCGTTCAGTTCGCTCCCGATATCTTGCGGACAACAAAGGAGAGCATTCATGTTCAAGAAAGCTGTACTAGCCGCCATCGCTATGACGTTCGTTGCCGCTCCAATGGCACAGGCCCGCGATTACCATCACAGCAAGCCTGCTCCACAGCGCTATGAGCCGCAGCGCCCGCATCACGGCAAGGAGTTCTATCGCCATGATCGCCGCGACTACGGCCGTCATCAGTGGTCAAAGGGTCAGCGTTACAGCGATTGGCGCCGCCATCAGGAAATCCGCGACTACAATCGCTACGGTCTTCGTAAGCCTGGTCGTGGCCAGCATTGGGTTAAGGTCGATAATCAGTACCTTCTCATTGCAGGTGCCACCGGATTGATTGCTGGCATTCTTGCTGCACAATAGGACAACGAAGTGAGAGGCGGGCAAAACCCGCCTTTTTCTTTTTAAGCTGCAGCCCGCTTAGGCTGGTTATCATTCGCGGCCACCAGCAAACGCGCAGCGCCTTGGACCATTTCAGGCCTGAGCGTCAGGCGCGAAACTTCGCCGTACAGCTTTGAGTACGTGATGACTTTCGCCGATCTGCCTGACAGCCAGCCACCGCCAGCAGCATATGCGTCTGGAGCCGCAAGCGTTTCGTGGCGCTCGACATACATCAGCCCGGACTTACGCCCCTCGTCCGAATGCAAATGCCCTACGTGCGCATAGGCGTACTTGCTGCGTCCATACATTTCGCGGAACATGCCAGCGAGCGTCGCATCGACGTTATTGACGCCGCGCTTGTGACCGTGATGCGCAAAGATCGCTGTCTTGCCTCACTCGTAGGCGTAATAAAGGCTGGGCGAGTTATCGACGGTGATGCGGGGCTCGTTTTCGTACATCGCTGCAAGCATTTCTCGAAGCCATGCCGAGGAGGCCGGGTCGTGGTTGCCCTGCGCCATAATGATGTGCACGTGCTGATTTTTTTGCAGCAGCATGTCGATGACACGCCGAACGGTCCGGATGATGATGCGAATTATCTTCTGCAGGCGTGAATCCGAATCTAGCACGTGCTTGCTGGCGGGCGTGACCGTTTCCATGCTGTCGTAGTGAGCGAGGTCGCCGAGCTGTGCCAGCACGGCGGTATGCGCGTCAGGCGCAAGATCAATCGCGGCGGCGAACCAGTCCGTAACAAGCTGCTCTGCAATCTCGATATCGTAATCAGCGCCGGTTTCTTCACGCCATGCCAGCATCCCGAAATGGGCGTCCGTCAAACAGAAGAAGTTCAACAACTCCGCATTCGTGCCGCGCGGAGCTGGCATGATGCTGACGCGCGGTAGGCTTTCGGACAGGGCGGCCACCATGGCATCGAGTGCCGCACGCTGTGCGCTGGCATCAGCGCGTTCCATGATGTGCTGGGTTATAACCCGACCTTCGGCATTGATGAGCGTTGTCTTGCCTTTGACGGCAAGGCCAGCAGTCGGTTCGTAAACCGGGCCAGGCTCTTTCGTCTGGCGCATATAAGTGCCGTTCGGCGTCTCCGTCAGGCTTTTGATCGCATAGCCGGGCAACGTCGGCGACGGACCCAACAGCCCAATCTCAGCCGCCCGCTTGATGCTCTCGTGGAATGCCGACTTCTTTATGCCGAGCGCACTGGCAGCTTTAACCAGCGTGCCGTGCTCGCGGTAAGCCTCGGCGCGGCGCAGGAGTTCTTCGTGTGAAAGCTTCATCTAGTGTCCTCTGAAGAGACCGGGCTGCACGTCGTCAGAAAAGGCAACCGTGCCTTTGATGTACGGCTCAATAGCTCTGTGCATCGCTTTGTACTCCCGGATCAGTCGGCGTTCTTCTGCCTTGGTTTCAGCTTCGTAAGACAGATGGCGCGCATGCTCCATAAGGCGCAGTGTTCGTTCGAAATCCGCTCGTTTCACGCCTCACCCCGTGCATTTGCGAGCGCTTCGCCCGCCTGTAGGTATGCCTTACTCCCATAAGGCAGGTCAGCAGCGCGAAATTCACCGCGCATGGCTTCCAGTGCAGCAACGAGATCCTCAATAAGCTCGTCGCGAGCGGCAAGCTGCCTCGCGGCGAACGGGCCAAACGCCAATTCGTTCATCTTGGCGGCCATTTCCGGGTTTTCTTCAAGTTGCTTCATCGCCAGCGCGACATCAACAACGATGGGCGCACCCGCGCCCTGTCTGTCATGGGACATACAGTCTCCTCGTGTTTGGTTTGGTAGCCGTGGTGAGCGGCGCAAAAGGAAGGATGGAATGTCACGATAAATGTGGTGTTAATGGCGGGCGGTAATTTCAGCGCCAGTCAGTTGGCGAATCAATTCGCCTCGAATAACTTATTGGAATGTAACGGGAGGGCTTTTAATGAGCGATGATACAGAGAAGCCGACATTATTCGCTGAAGGACTCGGGATGTCCTCTTTTCGCAAGAGTGTCTCGACCGGGGACATTGTCCAGAAGGGGTTAGGCTCGTCAGCTCTACGATCGGCGGTTCAGAATGTGCAAACTAATAACCAGTCACAGGCTAACGCACCCAGTATAACGGAAACCAAAAAAGACGGGTGACTGTGCTGATCTTTTTTGAGAGATTAGATTTGAATGAGTGGGCTAGCCTCGCCACGATAAGCTCTTTGGTTGTCGCCATTGTCGCCTTTCCGCTAGTTTGGTGGCAACTCCGGTCTTCATCAGCCGCGAATGGTTTTGCGGCGCTAAGTTTTATTCAAACTACTTTTACAGATGTTGCCAGCGACATTAAAAATAAAAAGGGTGATATCGAAGACAACATCGAGCGACTTCTGAACGTCATGGAGATATCTTGCGCCTTATTATTTGACCGCGCATTTCAAGGCAGTACGAAAATAGTGGTTATACACACCATTAATTCTGGCCTCGAGATTATGAATTCTTCTGAGGTAATCTTAGACGCAATAGCCAAAACAATTTCGTCCCCAACGGACTACTCAATGCTAAGGAGTTATGTTTCGGAACGAGATGATTTACGTGAATTGAGGAGAGTCCTAGCTTTTCAAACTGAGCGTGGTGTCACTAAGAGAGCCTACAAGCCTTGGGTAACCTAGCGCGATAGCAATGGAGCCCACAGGATTCATTTCGCTCCCCCCGCCCCGCCCTCATCGCCACGAGATATTGCCGCCGCACTGCGTACCAGCTACAAGCGCGTATGATTTCAATTTCTTGGTGGGTTGCCGCCCTCGTCTATATGTCAATCTACTGGCCGATTACCGTGATGATAGCGGCGGCTATAGCCATAACGGCATTCTTGGGAACGAAGAGCGTGGGCTGGCGCGCTTTCTGGAGTGTTCTCGCATTCCTCATCGTGGCGCCAGTTATCTGGTTCTACACGCTTGCATAAATAGGAACCACGGCCCAGCGGGGCTGATAGCTCTCTTTAAGCCGTCTGCATTCACATGATCCGGGGAGCGCTTGGACCTGAAAACCAGTAGTGAGCTGCTCGCGCCTCTAGCTTACCTGAAATGAAAAGAGCGGCCAGAAAGCCGCTCTCTCAAAAACCAGTTACTTGGCCCATCGGCCTTCGTACTTAAACTCGGTGGCCTTTTCGAGCTGTTCCTTGGTGGCGTTCATTTTCGCCGACCATTTCTTATCATTCTCAGAATAGACAATCTCGATGGCATCCGGATCAACGACTACATACTTTTCGCCGACGCCCAAGAAGCCGCCAACCGATACGATATAGCCTTCGACGTCACCGTCGCCCATCACTACATCCTGGATCTTACCGATGCTCTCATCGTTAGAATTCGTAACATCAAGGTTAAGAATATTACTAGTAATAACGTCGGTAGGCTTTGCAGTAACAAATACCTCTTCTTGCGTTGCGGTAGCGCTCTGCGCATTTGCGAAAGAAACAAGTGCGGCAGTTGCAACAGCAGCTAACAAAATACGACGCATATTATATTCTCCATTCATATTTGGCATTTGCGAACGTATAATGCGCATGCGGTATCCTTTGTTCCCACTTTTTAGGAATTAATTTCTACTTCTCACCGATTTTGGCTGCATCAGATTATCAATCCGCTCGGTTAGCCCGTCGATGCGGTGCGCCACGCTTTCGATGGCCCGCATGATCTGGGACGTCTGTTCCTGCATGCCCGCCTTGGTGGCGAATGTCTCTGCCGCGCGCAGCTTGTAGTCGGAAAGCTCCTGCCGCGTCAGGCTGGCAAGAGCTGTTGCAGCGTCCGCTTTCGTCGCATTGCGGGCCTCAGCTTTCGCGATCTGGCTTTCGACGTATTTCCAAAGCCCAAACAGAAAGCCCATCAGCATCACGATAAAGCCGACAACGGCCATGATTTCAGCGCCGGTCATCCAATAATCCCCCTTGCTGCCACACCCAGCCAAAGGCAGGCCAGCCACTTTCGCGCCCTCACGGCTTCACCCCGCACAGCTTTTCCAGTTTCGTGTTCTCCGCGAGGATCTGGCGCTTCGTGCCGTCGGTCAGGCTGTCCTCGATGCTCGGGCGGACAGGCCGCGCGATGTCGCAGTAGCTACCGGCTGTCACGCATCCACTGAGACAGAGCAGCGTCAACATCACCGCCGCCAAGCTTGCTGGTTTCATCTTCGATTTTCCTTGCTTTGTTGGCGGCCTTCAGCCGGTCGGCAGTTGCGCTTGTGGCGTTGTCCGCCCTGCCCTTGAGGTAAGCGCCCGCCAGAATCGCAAGGGCCGCAGCGATAGCCACGGCCCAGCCTGTGATCCTGGAGCGCAGGGATAAGAGCCAGGTCATGTCGGCACTCCAGTCAACATAATGGAAGCACTGCCGTCGCATTCGCGGCGGATGAGGTAGCCATCTCGCGTCTCGGTGATTCCCTGAGCGAAGGTCAGCTTGGCGTCGCGCCATTCCTGTAGGTTATTGCCGATCCGCACCAACGCTACTTCGGTTTCGGTGTCGTACTCTATGGCTGTTGTAATTATGCTCACGCCGCCACCCTCTTCAGCTCAAGCCTGCCGCTCTTCCAGAGCCAGAAGCCCGCGCCTGCTGCGACCAGCAGAAGCGCGACAGTTGCGAATGCCCACGGGTTAGCCACAGCGCCAATAAGGCTGGTCGCCATAGTGCCCGCCCCGCCTGTCAGCATCAGCTTTACGGCCGGGCTTTCGAGAAGCGGCACATCATCAGGCTTGGCGTCCTCGGCCGCGGCGGGCTTCATTTCACGGGCAGCCACAAGGCTGTCGAGGAAATTGCGGTAATAACCGGCGATTAGGCTGGCCTTGTCGCTGCCGTTGACGATAGCGCGGGCGCCCACTGGGTTAGCGTTACCGGCGCCGAAATAGTCTGCCAGCCGCTTGCCCGTGAACTTGCCGTTGATCATCCCGTCGAACAGGATGCTGATAGCCGTGGCCATCTCCAGCGCAGCGTCGGGGTTATCGCCGAGGCCATACTTCTTATAGTTGTCCTTGCCGGTGATCATCGCCAAGGCGCGGCCACGATATATCCAGCCATCGTTCGCGCCAACATTGCCCATGCGGCCGCCATAGACCTTGTTAGCCAAAGCCTGCGGGTTGCGGACATAAGGCTGGGCGCTCTGCACAGTGGAGAAGCGCGACGGCCAGACCTGCCGGATGCGTGCCGAACTGGTGTAATTGAGGTTTTCTTCGATCGGCTGCATCTTGCCGCCGGTCTCGTGGAATGCCGTCGCGAGCACATAAGCGGTCTGCTCGTCAGGCAGGCCTCGGCGCTCAGCTTCAGCCAGAATTGCCGACGTGCCGTCGACCTGCGCTTGGCTCAAGCGCCCGCCAAAAGGCGCGCGCCTCGCATACGCGAAGAACGTTGTTTTGTTCATGGGGATGTCCTGTAATGGAGTTGGGAGCTCAATTAGCGCTCCGTGCGCACGGTTCGTTCTGAAGCGTAATTCCAATTGAACGAACGAAAGATCCTCCCGTTCGTTATTTCGAGACCGTTAGTCTGATCATTGGAGGAATGGGTATGATTAGAAATGGTTTCGACATGCGTCGGGAGAGCGATATGACTTGGTGCGTGTATGACGTGTTCAACGGCGAGATTGTCTCTATTGAAGGCCATAAACAGTCCGGTCTCAGCGAAAGTGACGCCAAGAAGGCTGTCGATTTGCTGAACCGGAAGTATATCGAACGCCACCAAGAATGCGGATCCGGTCGGCTGCCTTGAAGACATCACAGGATCATTCGCTTTGTTAGCGTAATTGAGCCACAAGCCAGTGTTCACCGGAGATGAGGCGATGTACAAAGCCGCCGGTAATTGGCGGGCGATATGAACCACTGAATGTTGGATAGACAATGTACAAAACTGCAGCTTTCGCAGCACTGATAACAGTATTGGCTTCCGCTCTTCCTGCGCATGCGCAGAGTATAGAAATCGGCCCGAACGGCATCCGCCTAGTAGAACCTGAAAGTGATCGCCCGCGATATCGCGAAGATATCAGCGAACGTCGTGCGGCACGCATCGCTCAGAGAGAGGGTATGGATGAAATTGACAGCGTCTCACGTAAACGCAATGTCTATATCGTCCGCGGAGTGGACCGTTACGATGATGAAATGCGGGTAGTCATCGACCGGTATTCCGGCGAGGTACTGCAAGTTCGCTGACAAATAGCCCCGGCTTGTTCCGGGGTTTTTCTTGAGGATTTTGTCATCGGTGGGTTGCCCGGTGAGCGAGCATGGGCCATTACCGCCTGATCTTCTCCAAGACAAAGGTAATTCACCAAATGCTCGTAAGATGGTCCGGTTTCGGAATGGTTTCCGTTTTTGTGTTGATCGCAGGTATGCTGGGGGCGACTTTCCTGTTGAGACCGTATTTCATGCAGACCATGGCACTTCATCCAGCGGCATATGTCGCAAACGGTATCGGTCTCATTGCTGGCGCATTAGCAAACCTTTTGGTGGTTGCGGCTTTCAAGAAGATTTCAGCGGACACGTATCACAGCTTCATGGGTATCAGCATGATTGGATGGTCAGTCATCGGTGCGGTCGGCGGCGTTGCTCTCACTGTGTACGGATGGACGCTGTAAACACTACAGCCGCCAGTTATTTATACTTTAAATTGTGAGATAATTGGGGTTAGCGCGCTGAGGTTACCCTCCCTTGCAGCGCTACCTCGGATGTGACGTTCCGCGCACCGAGGTTTTTTTTGAGCAGGAATTAAAATCCTAACAATCGTGCCTTTAATCTGGGACGGGGCGCTTATCGTTGCTTTCAGCTAGATTTCCCAAGGCGCCCGTCCCCGGTTAATGAAACCTTGCCGGCGCTATTTCATTTCAGCATAGTCGAAAGGCAGGTATCGCCAAGATACACATAGCCAGAATGTGACAGACCGTGAAAGTGTAATTTCCTGATATCGTGATATCATCTGACCGCGCACCAGTTGGAGCCCCCGCTTTCAGAGCGGTGCGTAGAACCCCGGTCCTGGCCCCCATCCGGGGCTTTGCTTTCTCCATGTTGCAATGAAAAAGCTGCCTCAGGGGCGGCGGCTTGTAAAACCATCACGGTTCGGGTTAACTAACCCGCGTCAAAAACGGGGTTGGGATATGTATTGGTTCAATGTTTCCATATTGATAGTTGGCATCGTTATTATTTCGTTCGGGTTGATTGGATTTTTAAAATCGCGCGAGTTCTTCCTGAGCGCGTGTCAGTAGGAAGCACTTTTTGCCGTACACGATGCTGGATTTTTCTGACGCGTTACATCCGTGGGTGATCTTTCCGATAGGGTCAGCGTTAGTGATATCTGTCGTCGTCGCTGGATTGTTTTTCTATATAAGGCGCTGAACTTATTCGAAAATTACACGGACAAACTCCTCTGATGCATCAGCAGATTACCGAGATTAGAACCATTCCCTCCGAAGCAGCCACCCGCTTACTGATCTTCGCCCTAATTGCATGCGCGTTCCTTGCCGTTTTTGGCCAGTTCTCAGAACCTTTTATCTCTCACGATGACTTTGACTGGCTAATTCCGGCGAATTTCGACCAAGGCTTTGAAAGCCCCTGGAGTAAAGCATCCACCGAGGGGCGGTGGCTGAACTACCCATGGTCGTTGTTAACCGTTCATTTGAACATAAATTCAGCTTACTATCTGTTTGTCGCGCTTACGATCTGGATGTGTGTTTCCATATCTCGTCTATATATGGGACGTCTTTCTGTGATAGCAGCGCTGCTATTTTTTTTCTCGCCTCCTGCTGGGGAACTTTCCCTGTGGCCAGTAACGCAAAGCAGCAGCGTATTGATAACAGCAGCGTGCGTTACTACACTCTATTTCCTACAACGCAATAACGTCCGTTATATTATGCTCGGAGGGGTAGTTATAGCGTCCCTACTTACATACCCGGCGTACGCACCAATGATTTTAATCGTATTTGGCGCGACCTTATTAAATAAAACTAACGAACTAATAAATACTGCCGCGGTATACGTTGGAGCATATGCTGTTGGAATAATTACCATTTTCTCACTGAACTGGTACTTCCATAACAATTTTGGTATCAAAGTCGCGGGATGGCGCCACTCGACACCTCTCTTCCCAGATGGAGATTTGATCGCAAATATAGTTCGATATACAAAGTTCTGGATTGAAGTTACTAGATATTGGCCTGTGTTTATAATATCAGTTATTGGATATGCCACATGCTTTTTTGCGAATATTAAGAAGCGCCAATGCGTTTATGTTTTGCTGCTATCTGTTTTGATAATAGCCATGGAAGCGTCCGCATCAATCATTAATGGGTTGGATCTACCTTCGAGAACCTCGCTTTGGCTATGGATTTCATTGATTACCCCGGTGCTTTTCGTCCTCCATTCAAAAAGGTTCACTTATTTATCGTTTATTCTGGCGTTCTCTGTTTTGTTAATAGCCGTTTATTCGTGGTCTCATCGCCTGCAAGTTATATACCGCACATTCCCATACGCTCATTCACTCGGCGAAACTTTGATGCAATCGGCGGCGGCAAATAACGGCTTATATGATAATATTATCGTTTTTGGCGACTACAAAGAGAACCACATTACGCAATGGTTACATAGCAATAGACACCTTCGGAATTATCTATACAAGAAGTTTGGCGTATACACTCGTGCATGTGGAGAGGAGCTTTGCAAGAAAATCGAGGTTGACCTTAATAGCCGGCAAGAAATTCCTGTAACTACAATAATAGATAGAAATCTTATCCTGGTGCTTTCTCCTCACATTGGATGGACCTACTAGTTAAGGCAGCCACGGCCTCGCTGTAGCAGTAACAGGAATAATTCTGATGGGTCAAACCAATCGCTAGATACCGCGTTACATCGAGGTGCCGACAGCTTCATCGCTGGGCATTGGCTAAGAGTCCTAACTTGTAAATGCAGCGTCGACCTGGGCCTCAGTCATGATGGTTCCAGCTGCGATTGCGGCCAGCACCTGCGCTTCAATGCGATAGCTGTTTCGCACGTGAAGGCGGACGGCTGCGGCAAGATCGTCCATCTGCTCGTTTGTCAGGGAGCGGAACTCACCATCTGCAAACTTCCACGGATCGCCGTCCGTGCGCTCGCCTTTCTCAATCGCTAGTGCTTCAGCGATGATCTTACTCTGGCTTTCACGGTCGGAAAGAACAGGCCAGCCGTTCCAGACGGTTCTGCTGACTTCCCGCTCCCAGCGCTTGGCAGCGGCATATTCTTGCAACGTCATGCCGGGGTGATCCGTCTGGGGAATGTCTTCATCGACAGGAATGGTCTTCGTGGGAGGTTCAAGGTCAAGTGCCGCATAATGCATCGGGAACCCTTTCTTGCCGATGCGAGCGTTATCAATCAAAGTTTCCGTGGCAGACATTATGCATCCTCCTTTTCGAACTCCGGCACGAAGCGGCCTTCATTGTTGGTGTTCTGATCAAGATCAGATTTGACGAACGGATCATTGCGCTCCGCAATCACGACCCATGAAACCAGATCGGTGCAGTTCTCGTCCTCGCAGATGATTTCGAATGAGCCACCGCTGAGTGCCCCAGGCTTCAGATGAGCGAAGCCCTCCTGATTTTGCAGACTGGTCACGACGGCGTTGGTCGTGAGAGCAGCGAAAGTGCCGGAAGTCATATTACTTGTTGCGTCGATATCGACCGTGGCGCGACCATTCACAAGCTGAACAGTCCCGCGATAGATCAGGTCGTATCGAGGTGCTTCCACGAAGCCGTGGCGAAGGTTCTTGTTGAACGGGTCAAGCGGATGATCGATGAGAAAGGTGCCGGACGCCTTGGCCAATGACCCGGTAAACTGAGCGCTTCCATCCGAGAAAATACTGAAGCGCCTTGCAGTTCCGCCCCCCAAGTATATGCCGAACTGTCCTGTTGCTTCGGTGATCGCAATACCAATACTGTTACCAAAACCGCTGCCGCTTCCGACACCAACCTCGCCTATAGGGACGCCACTGGCATTTCGGTAGTAAAGCTTTCCGTTCGCGGCATTACCTATCGTGACAGTCGTTGTTGTACTGACACCCCCGGTAAATGCGGCGCCTGACAAGCTGGCCTTAGCATCCAATGCGGTCTGTGTGGCAGTACTAACCGGTAAGCCGGTCTTGGCCTGCAAGGTGCCATCACCCTGCACATAATGAGCACTGGTTCCGGCAGCGAGAGCAAGCAGCGAGCGGCCCAGTGTGCCGAGGTCGATGGGGGTAACGTCCCCATTCGCGTCCGTGGCGATTGCTTTGTTCGCAGCCAACGATATCTG
The DNA here is from genome assembly GCF_052045675.1 of Brucella sp. 22210. Classification (NCBI taxonomy): domain Bacteria; kingdom Pseudomonadati; phylum Pseudomonadota; class Alphaproteobacteria; order Hyphomicrobiales; family Brucellaceae; genus Brucella; species Brucella sp. 22210. The sequence continues at coordinate 31,896 of NZ_JBQEPD010000025.1, read as the reverse complement.
TTTCAGATCGCCCGCTGCATCCGTCTGCAATATCTGGCGCGCCGCCAACGTCAGCGCCGCCAGCTTGTCGAGACTGCCGTTCGGGTCTTGGATGCCGAAAGAAGATGTGTCGACAAGTTCGTACTCGCCAGTTGGCCCTCCGACCGGCACCTTCCCTTCCTCGACGCCGAGTTCAGCAAGGTTTGTCAGGACGCCATTGCCGAGCAGTTCGATAACCGTTGCGGCTTGCGTTGAGACCCGGCTTCCATCGCCAAGCTGTCGGGCACGGTATGGCCCGTCAACAATGGTCGTGCCCGTCCACGGCTCTGCAAGCGTCAGTTGCGTATCGCTATCAACGCTGGCGATAACAGCCGTCAGGTTCTGGATTTGAAGCGTGTCGCCTTCCCGAAACCGTGTCACCTCGAACAATGTACCGGTGCCGGTTACCGTCACTGACCCATTGGCGAGCGAAATCGTTCCCGACATGTAGTCGGACAAAGTGGCCATAGATTTTTCTCCTGAGATCAGTTCGGCGTTATGCCAAAAATGTAGTACCGGACACCCTGAATACGGGCACCGTAATCAAGTCGCGTCCAGCTGCCAGCCTGACTGAATGCATCAGACCAACCGCTATCCGGCGAACAGAAGAAATCGACATAGGTGTCGTTCACTTCGGCCAGCATGGATATGTTGGAGACATCAACCCCGCGTTCGGCTCGATAGATCGGCGTCGTCACACAGTTCGGAAACACGGTTGAGTATTTCAGGTAAGGCACGAAACCGGCATTGTTGAAGTTCAGCCGATAGGTTCTTGCGCCTTTATCTATCGAGGTCGGAGGTTGCGTTGCACCAAAGCTGGATATCGGAATAAAGCCCTGCGCGATGATCTGGAATTGCGGATAGCGGCTGTCAAACAGGATATCATTCGGGCGGCTGGCTGGGTCGCTTGTGCCGGGCTTCTTGATTTGAACGAAATCCCGCGATCCATCGTTTCCACGGAAGATGACCTCATTGCCGCCCGTTGATGTGGGCTGATCGTCCACGTTGAAAACGACATACCGCAGGTCAACGGCATCTTTTTCGGAATTGTAGAACGTGACGCTGTTACCAGAGACAGTATAGGATAGCCGCCAAGTTCCTGCCGCAGTGGTATCGGTAAGCAGCCCGGGTACGCGCCATGTCTGCCCGGAGACACGGAACATAACGTCAACAACCGCCCTTTGCGAGAGGATGACGCCCGCAGGCGCTGCAATCGTTCTCGATCCATTGGCCGGGATATTGTTTTCCGTTCCGTTCATGACGCAGAGAGCCGGCGAACGATTGTTCGAGCTTATGATCGTGCCGAATTCATTCGTCGTATTCACATCATAGCCGGGTCTGGACAGCACGAACCGGCTGGAACTTGCTTCCAACGAAAGAAGGTTCGGAGCAGTGGTATAGGTCCGCATAGCCGACGCATCGGCAGGCAAATCCCATACGCTCGGATAGATTGCGTTCGGGTTTCTATTGTCGGTGTAGATCAGCTGGTTTTTCCAGACGAACCACTCCCCAAGTCCGACAAATCCCTGATCGCCCGTAGATATTATGCCGTTGTAGACCGTCGGGAATGTTGTTGACCCGCTCGTCGTTCCAACCAATCGGCCCATCACAGTATAGAACTGCTGCGCCGTCACCACGTTATGATTGGTCGAGCCGACCAAGGCGTAATAGCTAAGGAAAAACCCGCACTCAATTCGGTTGGTGAGCAAGTCAACCTGTCTGAACTCCGACATCGGAACATAGCCCATGCTAGGATAGGCATTCGTTATTCTGTAGAAGGTCGAAACATTATAGAAGCCGGTTGCTGTTCCCGTCCGTCCCGAAATGACGACGTTGCCCCGATCATTGGTGATGTTGAAGCTCGCCGGGAGGGTCGATAGCTCTGCCGAGCGATAGAAAAAAGGGTTGGTCGGGAACACGTAGGACAGGTTCTGTGTCTCCGAATTGAAGAAGAACCTGTCAAATGCTGTGTTCGCCAGCGTCAGCGGATCGTCAGTGTCATATTTCAGGCACTTCAAAACCGGGCCGACGCCCGGTTTGTAGCCAATGAATGTCTGGGTCATGTGAACATCCGCAGATCGGCAAAGTTGTCATAACCGCGCATGATCATCTTGCTGTTGTTGGACTGAAGCACGTCGAAATACAGCGTTCCGAGACGGGCATTCTGAATGTAGACCTGCCCATTCTGCACAACGAACGGATAGGTGAAGGTGCCGTTATTGTTCGGATCGGCAATCGCAAACTGGTTGGACACAACAATGAACTGGCTTCCCGTCGGGGTGACATTGATAAACCAGCCTGCCTGTTTCCAAGTATCGCCTGTGTTGATGCGGGCATAGGCCGATATTCTGGCCGATGTGCCACCGCCGCCGACAGTGGATGTCATGCGCCAACCCGAGTTAGCCACCGTTCCATCGACCGACGCGTTCACGTCAGTGATTGCATCCGCGACGGCTGTGTACTGCCCTTCGACGTTATCCACTCGCGTAGACAGAAGCGTCACGACACTGGCATCCGCCTTATCGTCAAGCTCGGCGTTCAACTGTGTCAGCTGCTGCACGATGGCGCTGTTTGGACCCGTGGCCACATAAATGTCTTCCGACCACGATGCCTTTGCCTTGCCGTAGGTGCTGGCAAGCTCGCGGCGAAGAGAACGACTATCGGCATAACCGGCCAGCATGCCGTCAGCTGTCTTGGTGGCGTTTTCCTGAGCTTGACGGATAATCTCGCGTCGGTCGTCTGTCATCCAGTTGATAAGGCCCTTCACGTCACCGTCGAGGCGCTCGTAATCAACCGGACCTCCCGAACGGGCCTTAAGCGTCGTGAAGGGAGTATTCGTTGACCACGCCACCGACCGGCCATTATCGACACGCAAGCGTGTCCGAACGAACCAATCAGTGAGGGAGGTCAACCCTTCGGATAGAATAACGCTCGTCACATCCCATGTGACAAACCGCGTGAACACCTGCGACGGGTCATTGGCGGGCCAATATTCTATGTTCACGCCAATGACCGAGATATCTTCAATACTGTCCCAGAGAAGTTGAGCAGCGGGCAGTTCGCCTTCACCGTTCGAAACCACGATAAGCGGGATTACGTCGAAGTTTTGCACCTCAGCCAGGTATTGCGGCGGCGGGATGACGATGATGTTCGGCGGGTTCGTCTCGTAGGCAGTCGGGTCGAACACGCCGTTGCTGATCTGCTGCAAAGACAGAGAGATATCACGAGCACCATCAGTATTGATCCCACCAAGCTGGCGGGTCAGAACCTGAAACGTGCGGTCGCCATATTTCGCACTATTCCAGCGAACCCACCGGCCTTCCTTGATCGTGTCGAGGAACTTCGGATGAACGACGATTTCCGCTGATGCCTGATAGCGCGCCCCGCGGATTGCGATATCTGCAAGCCGGTCCACTTGTCGCACATCAGTGACAGCGGAATAAGGAATGGCACTGGCGAGCGTTTCTCTGTCCTCGGCCAATGCTCCGGCATCGATACGGGTTGCCGCGTCCTTCGTCTCATAGAAGTCGTCCGGCGACACGTATGAGGCCGCAACCGTGTTGATCAGTTCCGTGCGCTTGCGTTTGACGCTGAAGCGCAAAGCCGCACCCCGCTTGATGTCAGCATCGGTGATGGTTGCAACGATGGCCTGTGGAGCGCCTGGAATCGGGAATTCGCCGTCAACACGCTCCACCCACGAGCCGCACATGGCTTCGAGGATCGGCGTCAGGTTGGCGTCGTGGTTCGCGCCGGGACCGTCCTTGGCAATCGCGTGCGCGCGATACCGCTTAGAACCGTCCGGCATACCTTCATCGCAGATATTCGCCGCCTGGGTGTATTCTGCCAATGGCAGGCGGCTTGCACGAACCGCCTTGCCGACCATGCGCTGCGTACCGTTGAAGAACCCTCGCTCCAGGTTATAAATCTGCACAACCGGATTATCGGAGTATTCCCAAGTGCTCTGGTCGTCCCAGCGATGCGCGCCCGCACCGCCCATCGTGGTGTCTTTGCGCCAGTAATACAGCGGCGCGCCGACGACTTCGAACAAGAGCTTTGCTGGGGAGGTCAGGCCGTCGCCATTCTTGCGCAGCTCCGAAAACACGATGGCATAAGCAACACCTGCGCCGCGATGGTTCGCGGTCCAGCGGCCAGAAGGACGGGCATTATTGATCAGCGTCGGCTCGGCCTGCTGATCCATAGTGCCATAGAAGAACTTGACGCGGACGTTATCGTGATCGTCGCCGCTCGTGCCTTCGTTCGGCACAAGCCAATAGCCGTCAGCGTCTTGCGCAATAAGCGTGCGCCATTCACCGTTGTATCGGACCCGCGGTACAGACGTGATGCGGAAGCTCGACAGAACAAACACGTCCTGAATGAGCCGTCCGCCACTGCCGTAGCTGTTCCGATAAATATGATGGCCTTCAGTCGCACATGTGCCGAGAATGACCGAACGCGGGATATTCGCACCGTACTGGGTTTCCAGCTCGGAAGCGCGGCTCTGCGTCTTGGGAGGGAATAACGCGTTTACAGCATATTTAAGTGCAATGCCGAAGGCTGTCTGCGCGATACCCGCGAGAATCGGACTGGCGGCAGCCCATGCGGCCACGCTCGACACGATGCCGCCGATAGCGGTGAAGATAGGCGCTAAAAATGGCATACGGCGGCCTCATGCAGGCGCAACAAAAAAGGCCCGCTGCTGACGGACCTTCAAAGGTGCTGATTGTAGTGGTGGTTAGCTGCCGACCCTGTAGGCCTGCTCGATTTCGGTCACAGGATAGAACGTAAGCCCATGCGGCTGCTTGACCGCAAAGCCAGAGCCGCAAATGAAACCGGCGACGTATTCGTCGTTGATGAGCATCACGCCGACATCTCCCCGGCGGGCAGAAAGCCGATTGACGGGCTCAAGCTGGAGATAGGTTTCGAACACATCCTTGACGCTCTCACAGCCATTAGCGCGCATCTTGCGAGCAGCGCCGGCTTCGGTTTTGTATTTGCCGCGAAACTCGGCAAGCGGATGTTCACCTATAACCGCTTCAATCGCGTCGGCTGCCGTCATCAGACAGTCGGATACACCCCATTCAGGAGCGATAGAGACATGAGCGGTTGCCAAGTCTTCCAGCGCCCGATCCCATCCTTGCACCCTAGCCGAATTTGATTTTGAAGAATTCATTCTTGATCCTCGCTGCATACTCGAAAAGCATGTCGCCTAACGAAACAAGCTGCTGATCCTCGTGCGAGGCATAACGATAGCCTTCGCGGAAATTGTCGACTGCACCGGTCTCGATATTGCCTTCCAGCCAAACATTGTCGCCTTCCTCGCGGTGGTCGATGGTATCGACATAGCCGTACCATGTCGGCTCGGCGTGAAGGAACGCGTTCGTATCCGGGTCGAAATAGAAGTCGTAGAACGTGACTGGACGGTTCTTGTAGTCTTCCTGCTCAATCAGCTTCAGCTTGTCGGGTGTGAGCCCAAAATCAGCAGCGGCAGGCAATCGCATCGTCACCGGCTGGGCAGCCGTACCGAGCGCATACATAGGCTCGTCGATGTCGATCAGCGTGTTTCCGTTGTACGTAAGGCCAGCATAACTCACGCTCCCCTTGCCAGAGAAAAAGCCATAGGTGCCGGTACCGAATTCGACTTTGACGGCCGAGGCTATCTTGCCCCTGCCCTCGTCGAGCAATTGCTGTAGACGTGCTGGGAAGGCCATTAGTTACCGCCAAATCATCGAAAGGGTAGATTGAACCGCGCCCAGCTGATATCTGGCCGGCATGATTAGAAGTGTTTGCATGTTGATTGTCGGTTTTGGTGCATTGATCCAGGGTGTTCTTCGCCTTGGTAATCCTGCCCAAGCAGTAGAAAAAACGGGCTGGTTATATCAGCAGTTCGGAGACCAAGGCGTAGCTTTCGGCATGATCGCCCTTGGCGCCGTCGCATTGGTCATAGGCGCCATTATGTTCAACAACACCTGGGTTCGTGCTATTCGCGCTCGGCGCCAACGGTAGGCAAGCCTACTTCGGCACCTCAATCAACTGAAACGACGCATCGGGAAACTTGCCGTCGCCAATTTCCCACGTCTTCGGCATTAGCCGCATGTTCATCACCGGGCTCTTGAAGCGAACTGCCGCGCCGACGGTGATGTAGGACGGTAAGAACGGCTCGATCTTCACCTGCACGCTCGTGCTGGCTGCTGTGGCATCAGCAACGATGCGGGCGATGAAGTTGTAATCGCCGACCGTAAACCCGACCAAATCGCCTTCCTTCAGTTTCAATCCGACCACCGCGCCATTTAAGGTGAGCGAGTTGCCGTTGATCGCAGCCAGCGTAGCGGTGCCGGTGATTGCCGGGTTATTAGCGTCGCCCCAATAAGCTTGCGGGATGCAAACATGCTTTGGGGTGTAATGCACCGTAACCAGACCGCCCCGACACCGATCGATGAACGCCTCAAGTAAATTTCTCTTGGCATTCGTCAAGTCGGTGACTTTGGCCGTCCAGGTCCAGAATGGATCGCCGTTCTCAATGGCAGAAATCGCCCGATCCCCGTACTGAGACACGGAAACCGGGCGATTCAGAACCGGGAAAGTGGGCTGATATCGAAGGCCAGTCGGAAGAAGTTCAGCCATTACCTTGCCAGCCCCCTTGAATTGACTTGCCGTAGATCGCGTGCAGTTCGCATGGCGCCTGTTTTGTCAAAAGCAGTAAGCCCCTGTTTCACGTTCCGCTGCGAGATGCGTTCGACCTCGGCCTGCCAGTTGCCGTCGCGATCCACAAAGACACGAACGTCGGCAATGCCGGATTGCGCTTGCCGCGTCGCGGATGATGAGCGCAGGATCGGCATGGATGGCGCGCGCAAAGGTGGGCCGCCATCCTTCAGTCCGATAACACGGCCGCTGTTGATGGCTTCCAGCAACGCACGATTGCGCTTCGTAGCTGCTGCATTGACGACGAACTCCTCGTCGCTCAGCATCGCCGGTATTTTATCGCCACGTGGTCCGCCAGGACCGCGGACAAAGCCACCACCTGCGCGTTTTACCGGTCCACCGTTCTTGCGGAAAATGCCGCCCAGAGCGCCGAATAGGTTGAAGCCACCCTTGTCGGTATCGAAGATGTTCGCAAGGCCGATCTCGATAAACTTGTCTGCGATGCGTCCGAGAGAGTTAGCAAATATCTCCGCTGCGTCAGCCCCGTTCAAAAGATCGCTGGCAATTCCTCCAACCCATTCTTTCTGGAATGCCGCCATGTCTTCGGCGTTTTCTCGAATACGGTTCTGCGCTTCGGCAAGCTTGTTAGCCTCTGCACTCGCAAGTGCCCACTGATCGGCGGTCTGGGCAATCTGCGCTCGCAGTTCTGGCGTTAGCGCCACGCCCGCCTTTTGCGCCGCATTGAGCAATTCCTGCTCTGTGCGCGCCTTCTCCATGGCAAAGCCATAGTCATTAATCAACGGGTTGATCTGACGTTGCGCTTCAGTCTCCGCGACAAGAGCCGATGTGCGGTCGGTGATACGTTGGATGTCGCTGTCGAACCGCTCAGCAGGTGTCTTCTTCGTGCGGCCCTTCTTCTTGTCGTCTGGCGTAGTCGCGATACCGCCGCCGTAGCCAGAAGGCGTTGAGGCGAGGATCTTTTCGGCACGCTTCTGCTGAACTTCGAGCTTATCGACCGCGCCGGCTAATGCGATGGCATTATTGCCAGCGCTTTCAGCGGCATATTCAAACGGCTCGAATTTCAAGCCCGTCATTCTATAGAATGTTTTAGCTCTTTCGTCGGCGGCGTCGGCGTCTGCGCTTGCCTGCGTGTATGCGGCCTTGGCTGCTTCAAGCTGCAAGCTAATCTGCTTCGTCAGTTCAGTCTGATACTGACGAGAAGCTGAAGCAGCATTTTCCAGCGCAACCTTGTTTTCGTCGACAGCATCGCTGAATGATTTCGCAGCACGGTCGCCAGACGACATATTGTTGTAGAGCAAATAGACGGCACCTGCCGCAGCCCCGGCCAAGAGGCCGATTGGCCCAAGCGATGCACTGAAGGCGGCAACTACGCTCGTACCTGTACGAAGTGCGGTCAGGAATGAGCCCAATGCAACAACGGCCTGGCCAAGTCCGACGACTACGCCAGCGATTGCCCGACCGGTGAACGCGGTAATCAGCACTGTCGCAAAGGCTGCGACGACATCCGCTGTTTCTTTGAAGTTGTCAGCTACATACTGCAGCGCTTGAACCAGCTGCCTACTCGCGCCAGCTGACTTATCGGCATTGCCGATATAAGCGGTAAACTCGTTATTAATCTGCGTGAAGGCGTCGGCAATAGTCGCGTTGGTGGCCTTGAACTGAGCCTCAATGCCCTTTTGTGCATTCAGGATAGCCTTGAACACGTGATCGGACGTTAGTTTTCCATCGGCGCCAAGCTGCTTCAAGCCAGCAATCGTGGTCTTGAACTCGTCAGCAATTGCCTTCGCAATTACCGGCGCGTTTTCACGCAACGACCGGAGTTCATCGCCCTGCAACACGCCAGAACCCAAAGCTTGCCCGAGCTGGAGAATGCCAGCAGCTTGTTCCTGTGCGGACGCACCGCCAGCCTTAAAGGCTTTCGAAACAAGCGAAGTCGCCAGCGCAATCTCGTCTTCCGACTTGGCTACGGCGGAGGCAGATCTGATCAGCCGAGCATATAAGTCAGTATAGGCTTCAAGACTTGTGCGTGCTTCGTTCGCACCGTCCTTCAACTCATTCAGCGAACGTGCGCCAACACCAGCTGCCGTCGCTGACGAACGAATGAGGTTTCCAGCCTGCGTCCAAGCATCCGCATACTGCATCAACTCGCGCGTGCCCAATGCGGCAGTAATGCCGGTTAGGGGAGTAGCGAGGTCTTGCATCGTGCCCTTGCCGATGTTTCCAAGCGCCGCGTTTATGCGCTGCACACTGGCATCTGCGGACTTCTCCATCTGACGCATCTGCCGCGTGAACTGCCCACGTTGCCGATTAATCGCGTTCTCCAAACGCTTGAAATCGGCTGAAAATTGAACGACAAGAGTCTCCAGGTCAGTGGCCATGGTGGGGCACCTATGAAAATAGAACAGAGATTTAATGGAGTGGGCTGGTTAGGAATCGCGTTCCTATTCGTCGGCCCTCTGGTGTCCGCGTATGGCTACTGGTATCTGCTCGCGACCGTTGCGAAGAACGTCCAATTTGGCGGCTATTACAATCAAAGTATGTTGATGCCGTATGTGCTACTGATCATTGGCGGCATCGCCTCACTAGCGTCGTTGCCGCTGATTATTATCGGTCGTGATTTCGAAGGATTTGCCACGGGAGTCGACGGCGCGAGATCGGGATCTCGCGTGAAGGAGCCGACGTTTTAGCGAAAGAATTTACGATGCACCCGGACTTAGAGTCTCTTTGCTCCGATGTAGATGAGATCGTAGCAATATTGCGTGCCCATAATGTGCGTGGATGGGCAAGTGTGCTCGAAAAAGGCGCATCAGAAATCAGGCTTTCTGACTTTCACGGCGTGATACGGATCCTGCACTGCTATGGCGGCATGGGAACGCTCAATGACATCATCATATATGAGCAAGACAGTAGATTGTTCGATGCTCTTAGAACCCGAATCTATCAGAAAGCTGACGCGATCCGAGCGGAAGAAAACATCATTGCGCGTGCGGGTTTTAACCCATTAACTTAGAAAATTGTCCGAGGAGGGGGACACACATGAAAGCCATCGTCACTATTTGCACCATCATGCTGGCTATAGGCGGTTGCGCCAGCAATAAGGCATCTGACCCGGCGAGCAAAGAACTGAGATGCCAGCAACTGCTTAGCCGGGCTAACATCCCAAGATTGCTGGAAGCGGAGCGCGCACAGGCGCAGGCCGAGGCGACGCAGTTGGGTTGCTATTAGCAACCCACCCTACCCCTCGCTCACCCACTCCCAAAGCTCGTCTTTTTCCGCCTGGCTCAAACCGCCATCGTCGGTCGAGTTAGCTTTGACGTAACCGTCAACGGCAGCCATGAACTGCCACATGGACATTCGTCTTACTTCTTGCGGCGTGAAGCCGAGCGCCGCACCATTGCCGTAGACCGCGGCAAATCTGACTTTTCCGTTGGGGAGACTATCAAGCTGCTCTCCGTCTGATTTGCCGCCGCTGGCTCCCCCACCGGCTCTTCCGGTACGCCTTGAATGCCAGCCTGCAGGATGATGGTGGCGAATACGATGTTCTCGGCAGGTGGGCGCTTTTCGATGTAGGTTCGCACGAGTTTCGTGGCCGCCGTCGGTTCCAAGCCTCCACCAATCAGACCCTGCCGGATAACATGAGCAATATCGCCGACGCGGCAATGTTTGGTGAATAACCGCTCCAGAATGACCCACGGACCCGCATCGCACGCCTCCTGCAATGCTTATAGCTCTCCCCAACCGAGGCGGAAGGTATAAGTACCGTCCGCCCAGTCGAGCTCAACCTTAGCGTCTCTGCTCATTATGGAGCCGTCGCCGCCGATGTGCGGACCATCTCGCCATCGGATTGCAGCGAAACGTTGTTTGTGGCGCGCTCGCCGTTATTGCCACCAATATCGAGGTTCTCGACATGCATATTGCCGGTGTATGTGTAGGTCGTGGCAGGGAATACAAATTCAACCTGAACAGGAACGGAATCGATGCTTTCCCAAGCGTCGAGCCAAGCCTCGATAGATTCTGAAGCAAGTACGCCCTCGCCGCTAATACTCATCGAAAGCGAAGCGGCATCTCGGCCGATCCAGTCCACTTTGTCTGGATCTTCACAATCGGGAATCGAAACCTCATTGAGGTTTTTCGAGAGCGTAATTGACTTCTGTGTGAAGCCACAAGGCGCTGTATAAACAATCGGCGTTGCGTCATTGCCGAGCTTCACGCGGACCTTGCCGCCTTTGATCGTAGTAGCTTGAGCCAATGCGGCCTCCATACGAAAAAGGCCACCATAAGGGCGGCCATTAATAGTTTTCGGGGTGATCGGCGCGGTGGCCTTAAGGCTGCTCGATAATCGCCGTGTAACGGATCGACGCATGATTGATTGCGCCGTCCTTGATGTAGTCAGTTCGCCAATACTCGAATGTCACGAGGGCGTTTGCTGTCAAAACAGGTTCCCACCCTCGTGTTGCAAGACGCACTGCGTTTGCGACGTCGCGCATCTGCTTTTTGGCTGGCTCAATCGACCAGACATCCAGCTGGAAAATGATATCGTCAGCGAAAATACAGTCGGCATCTACCTGTTGAGCGCTCGATGCGCCGATACTGACGTATGGAAAGATTGAGGGCGAAACCTGCCCTTCGTCGTTAGTCGGCGGGTTATCGTAGCTGCGCTGACCAATCAGCGAGACAAGCGCAGGAAAGCTGCGCAAGCGCTGAATAATCGCGCCCTGAAGTTCTAAAACCGGGTCCATTTAGCGATCCGCTGCAATCTGTTTAGCTGCCTTGGTGATGGCACGAGACACCCTCGCCCGCGCGCTTCGCCGTTTGGCTCGGAAACTCACAAAGAAGAACGGCTGCGCCTTGGCCCCAGGGTTGATTGTTCCTGGATACATGCCGCCGTTCACATGTGGCGCGCTGCCAAATTCGACCAGATGGGCATAGCGCACCTTAGAATTGCCAGCGTAAATCGTGATGGTCAGCTTGCCATCGTTAGACTTAACGCTGCCAATTCGCTGGCTGTATTTTGGAGTTTTACCCCACGTCCAGCCGATGCTTTCCATTAGCTCGCCATCATCGACGGGAACCAAGTTTTGCATCATGTTGACGATTTCCTGAGCGCCTTGCTCCATCGCCGCTCTGACAAGCTTTTCAGCAACTTCCGGAAATTTCGTTAGCTTGATCTGTAGGCGGTCCAGACCTTTAATCTTTACCGCCATCAAGTTTCCTCGCCTTCAATCGCTAGCATCTCGATGTACTGCCCACGCTCGTCGGGATTGACGACGGTCTTAATTCCGAAAACCCGGTTCGGCTTGTCCCCAGTCTTACCAGCCCGAGCGTCGTATGCCCGCCATGATGCCGTAATCTGTCTTGCCGCTGCGCTACCGCGAATGGTCAGATTGTAGGGCTGCATGGACTGCATTCGCGCCGCCATGATGCTCTCAGCATTGCTGCCGTATCGCGGTTCCAGCCTCCCGGGCACGGTAAACTGGTCAACCCACTCACCGCGTGTTCCGCCGAAACCATCATCCACGTCCTGCCGAACCTGAAACGTCAAACGGCAATTCAGGCTGCCGGCACCTGCGCGCTTCGCCATGCTTCAGCCTCGTCTCTGTTGGGAGTTGGAAGTCGCTCGGCCTTGCCAGCGGCAATAGCGCGGTTAGCGCAAGGCGTTGTGACCAAGCCGACGTAGCCTGCCGGATAGCGGATCGTCACTGCAGGCTCAGGGATGAAGTCGTAGGTGGCTGTGAAGTGGAGCCAGGGCATGAAGCCTCAATTTTGATTTGGCGTGGATTTCGCAAGCAGCGATGTAAGAATATCCAATTGCTCTTGCTGCTTTTCAATGAGCGCCTTGAGTTCGTTCGAACGCAACTGGTCAAACTTCTCATGTAGCGCCATTATTTCAATTTCAGCTTTGAGGTTCACTTCGTAATCATGTGCAGCATCCAGCCGGTCCCTTGCAGCTTGGCGGTTCTGACTCATCATAATTATCGGCGCTTGCACCGCGGCCAACATCGAAAGCACGAGATTGAGAAAGATGAACGGATAGGGATCGAAAGCGAATGCCGCCACAATTGAATTTGCAGCCACCCACGCGACGAGCACGAGAGCAAAAAGCATTATAAATGTCCATGAACCACCGAATTCGGCGACCTTATCTGCGAGCCGTTGACCATAGGTCAGCTTCTCGTCAAACGACCTGTTTACATCGCGTGCAATCGTTTGACGCTCAGACAATCGCGCTAGGACAGACTGTTCTCTTGCTGTCAGTGTATCCGCAGATCGCCCTAAGTACCTGAGCGACCGTTCTGCAACCTCGTGACGAAAGCCGGTATCATTCTTGTCTGTGCGGGCCATTGCGATCTCCAATCATTCAGAGGTCCATATGTTCCACAATTGCTAGAACGATAACAATCTCAAACCCTCAACAGCCTATATGGATCAAGCAGCCAGCGCGCCGACCTGTTTTCGAATAGTTCAACAGTCGACTGTCGCTCGCGGTTCTCGTGGAGGTCTCCCGCAATAAGCAGGATAGCCGCATCCACCTCGGCTTCGGCGCCTGCGGGTACGGCGTCGCGGTTCATATAGCGCAACGCAGACCCTTGAGCGGCGGCTAAATAACCTTCAAGCTCCGTATCCTCATCATCGAATTCAATTCGAAGATGTCGCTTTAACCGATCAAGATCCACCGCCACGGTCGAAGCCCTTCTTTTTGGCAGGCTCATCTGCGACGCAACCCAGCGTTCGCGCAACCTCGGCCATGCGACCAGTCACAGTATTGCCAACCTCAAACTGGCGGGGATAAACCTCGCCTTCAGGCACCGCCTTGAATGCCTTCGCAACACGCACTTCCATCAGCGCCTCCTGTAGGAAGGGCGCCCGAAGGCGCCCTTGTATTGTTAAGCAGCTGCGATCTTGTGGTAACGCAGGGCCGTCGGATCGGTAACGCCGCCGCCAACGCGCTTCGTGGTGTAAAACTGCACGAAAGGCTTGTTGGTGTACGGATCGCGAAGGATGCGAATACCCGTGCGGTCAACCACAAGATAACCGCGCTGGAAGTCACCGAAGACAACCGGGATGGCGTCAGCGGCAATGTCCGGCATTGCAGCAAGCTCGCTGACCGGGAATCCAAGGATCGTCGCAGGCTGGCCAGAAACCAGACCCGGTTGCCAGATGTAATTGCCCTGACCGTCCTTCAGTTTACGGATGGCGCCCTGCGTCTTGCGGTTCATAGTAAACCGCGCATTCGGAGTGCGCTCACTTGGCAGGTCGTAAACCAGATCAATGAGGCCATCGGTCGTAAAACCAGCTGCGTCACCGCTATTCACCGTCGGGATTGCGCCCCACGGATGCGAGGCCGCAGTCGTGTAGGTCAGCAAGCCTTTAGGCTTGTCGGTGCCATTGCCGGATACGAACGCGATGCCTTCCTGATATGCGAACTCAGTCTCGACTTCACCGGCAAGCCAGTTTTCGAGGTTGATTTCGGAATCATCCAGCAGGCGCTGCGTTGCCGCAGGATTCGCGTAGATTTCGCCGGTGTTGAACTTCACCTCGGCGAACTTTGCAGCCGGGGTTTCAGGACGGGCAGCGGATTCGCCTACCCAGCCAGACGCCGTAGCGCGGTCATTGTAGAGCTTGGAGAAGCCGTTACCAGAAATCTGAATGACCGAAGCGATACCGCGCATCGGAGAAACGATCTTCAGCTTGTCGGTAATGGTGCGGTCCCATTCGGTCGGAGCCGTATAACCGCCGTCTTCTGGAACGGCGACGCTCATCGCGGCCTGTGGATTGGCCTGAATGAATGCGTCAATGCTTGCCTCATCGCCCTTACGGAAGAAGCGGTCAAACGCCTTGGTATATTCGGCATTCTTGACGGCATCGCCAGGCTTGGACGCACCTGCCGTCTGGAGAGCTGCGAGCTTCTGCGCCTGCTCATCGAGAGCCGCCTGAAGGTCGCTTACAGTGGCATTGATGCGCTCGACCTTTTCGGTGCGAACGACATCTTCTGTGCCCTTCTTTACGTCATTAAGAGCTGCGCTGTGTTCTGCCTTGAACGCTTCAAATGCGCGGCCTTGCGCTTCAATGAGCGCCTTGATTTCATCGGGTTCCATTTGGTTATCCCTTGGAAAGAATATTCGTTGTGCTGACAAGAGCGGCCTTGATGCCGGTCATGTCCTTGGCTCTGGTCTTGCCAGCGTCGCGCGTGGCGTTCTCGGCGGCATCGCGCTCGCCTCGAATTTCATGGAGAAGTTGAGTACGCGAACGGCGCGTCTCACCTGCGGCAGCCAACGCCCGGTCAATCCGGCGCATCGCTGCGATATGTGCGGGAAGTTCAGCTTTTGCGTCAGACTTGGCAGTTCCGGCGGCCTTCTCGTCCGCAAAGCCCTTTTCGATTGCCTCATCAGCTGACAGCCAAGTGCCATCCGACGCCTTTGACGGGCCATCCAACAGAGAAAGTACGACGTCTTGCGCCAGCCCTGTGCGGGCAGCGTAGATATCGGCCATCGAACTATCGAAGGACTGGAACAGCGTCGCAGCATCAGCGAAATCGTGCGTATTGCCGATAGCAAGACCCCACGCTCGATGGATCATCATCATCGAGCCAGTCGACATAACCACTCTGTCACCGGCCATAGCGATGATTGATGCCGCAGACGCCGCATAACCCATCACATTGACAGTGACTTCGCCGGGATGGCTTGCGAGTAGATTGTAAATCGCCAGCCCTTCGAACATGTCGCCGCCTGGCGAATTCACGTTCACGGTAACCGGATTTTTCCCGATGGATCGAAGCGCGGCGGCGGCTCGCTTGGCCGTAAACCCGCCTCCGCTCCAATAATCCTCGCCGATCACGTCAAAGATCGAAATTGTGTTCGGATCGTCTGCTTCTGCCGCCTGTGGAGCACTCTCCCACCGCTCTAAAGCGGAGAGAGGCACATCCCACTGATAAGACTTCGGTCGCGCAACGGCAGCAACCGGCGTTCTGTTAAGGCTCATTGCGTGTTCCTGAAGGAGTGAGGCCAGTTTCTGGCTGCGTCATTGGATTTTTGAGGCTGTCCGCGTCCGGATCGTCGCTCTGGCTCAAGCCCACATAATCGCGAGCTTCATTTTGGGACATCCACGGACGGGAACCGCCAGAACCCAGCGCTTTGGCGAGGAATTCGGCCTGATCTTTAATCGAACCGCGCAGCAATTCGCGCTCGTCGAAGTCAGCCTGATACGATCGACGCTCTTCGCGCGTCAGCAGACACCGAGAAACCGCCTGCTCCCAAGCGATGAACCACGGCGCCAAGCCATAGCGAACGAAAAACTGACCAAGGGTTTCAATGCCACTGCCCCAGGACGTGTCATCCATCATCAAAAGCGGCCGCGGCACACCAAAAGCGCGCGCAACCTCCTCGATCTGATGATTTCTTGTCTCGATCTGTTGGCTGTCTCTTGCCGTCTGCGAGAACGGCTCGGCCTTCATGCCCTCTTCGAGGATCAGCCACTTGTGCGCGTTTTCCGCGCCTGAGAACTTATCCTTGAGGCTGGTGTCCAAGTTTTCGAACTCGTCATCACCAAGCTTGCCGGGGTGCGTGAGCGCACCGCCGACCATCGTCCCATTCTTGAACAGGCGAGCTGCGGCTTTTTCGGTCTGCATAGCAAGGCCGATGGCCTCTTTTGCCTGCTGGACGCGTGAAAGACCGATAACGCCATCGTCCGTCATATCGCGGAGATGGAAAACCTCCGACTGGGGCAGTTCGACATATCGACCGCCCTTCAAGACGACTTTGTATATGACGGTCAGATCGTCTTTCTGCTCGACGGTGACATTGGTTGGGTGCAAGGGCTGCAAGGCCACCACACGCTTGCCGCTTCGAACAATACGAGCGAAAGCATTGCCGTAGGTCAGTGCATGTGACTGCAGCTGCCGACGGAATTCATACGCCGTCTGCCAGTTATTCGGCTGCGTAAGAAGAACATCAAACAGAGAATGATCATCGGCTGGGTGAAGTCGCCCCTTCCCGTTCTTGTGCATCAAGTAAAATGGCAGCATCCCGATGCTGCCTGAGATGAGGTCGACACAGCGAAAAACTGTTGTGTTGAACAGAGCAGCCTTTGGCGTTACCGCCATGCCGCTTGCGGTTTCTGCGCCGCCGCCAAGAAAGGCGGCGAGCCGTGGATCATCCAAGCCGTCGAAATATTGCCAGTCAGCTCGCGGCGCTCGTTTCGGCGCGACCGAAGGCGCTGCCTCCGGTTTGGACCGGAACAGGTCTAAAATACCCATATCTTTCCTTGTTCCGATTAGCCGGCCATTCGGATGCCGCGTTTCTTGTAGACGGACTCTTTCGGCGTAACCGCCCCGTCCATCGCCACACCAACCGCCATTGCCAAAGCGACAGCAGCGTCGATGCGCACCGATGCCTTCGTTTTGACGAACCACCGGTTGTCTTGCGGGTCATGATCGAATGTCGCGCCCATCAAGGCAGTCATAAGGACGGGATTGCGCCGCATGCGAATGCGGCCATCGATAATCATGTCCTCGAGAGCCAGAACAGAACCCGGCATCCACAGACCTTGCGGCGGTGGCAGGTTTGCAGCTTTCGCCGCCTCCACCTTTGCAGGCTCAGGCCGTGCCCGAACCTTGCCGCCCTGCGGGTGTGCGACATGTTCAATGTCCAAGCCGAGCGCTTCGACTTCCTCGCGGAACTTGTCGTAGGCGTAGCGGTCATAGGCGATGGCTTGAATGTCAAAGGCTTGATCGAGTTGCTGCACCCGCGACGCAACGAAGTCATATCGAATTCGTTTACCGGGCGGCGCATTCAGCCAGCCCTGCTTTACCCAAAGCGCATATGGCGCCTTGTCAGCCTGTTCTCGCGCTTCCAGAGTATCAGCTGGCGTCCAAGCTTCCACCCACGCATCAAACGTCGGCAGATTGACCGTCGATCCATCTTCCCGATCCATTTCCTTGAAGCCGGTCGGGACAACACAGGCAAGAACAGTCATATCCTTGCTGCCGGATAGGTCGACGCCCATGAAAACCGGCTTGTCGGCGTGTTCGACTTCGGGATCGAAATCGTCCATTACGCTTTCGACGGTCTCGCGTGGCATCCAAGCCTTGTCGGCATCGGTCCAGCAGCAGAAGTGAAGTCGAAGAATGCCGTTCAGTTTGCCCGGCATCTGCTTTGCTTGAGCGACCACACCAGCCAGATACTCCAGCGTCAGGATAACGCCGAGAAGCGGGTTCGCCTTCTTCCAGCAGGTTTCGTCCTTGAGCGGATCGTCGCCCTTGTCCAGCGCGCAGACATAGGAAAACGTTGTGTCGTCGATCACCTCACCGACATAGGCGAAATCCTCGTCTGGCGTTTGGGTACCGGCAGCCACCTTGACGGCATGCTCGTGCTCTTCCCAGCAAATGCTGTTTCGGTCGCTGCCCGAGTTCGTAATCATCAGCAGCAGAGGCTGGCGGCGAAACTTGAAGCCGCGCTCAAGCATTTCCATCGTCGAGCGGTCGGGATGTTCGTGCACCTCGTCGCAAAGCGCAAAGTGCGGTCGCGGACCTGAGCCAGACTTGCCGGAATCCTTTGAAATCGGGCGAAAGAACGATTGCGATTTGTGATGCGCGATATTGAACTCGCGACCGATGCCGCCGCTGAATTTCAGCCGCTCGACGAGTGCCGGGGCAGCGCGAACCATCTTCACGGCATCCTGAAAGAGAATTCCCGCCTGTTCTTTCTTGGCAGCCGCCGCATAGATCTGCGCGCCAGCTTCCTTGTCCGCGATCAGGCCGTACAGGCCGACACCGCCAGCAAATGGCGATTTACCGTTGCCCTTGCCTTCCTCGATATAGGCGCGCCGAAAGCGGCGCGAACCATCTGAACGCTTCCAGCCGAACAGCGAACCCAGCTTGAAAGCCTGCGAGGCATGCAGTTTGAAAGGCTTGCCTTCGAACTGGCCCTCCGAAAGCTTAAGCCGCCCTTCAAAGAATCGAAACACGCGGTCGGCTGCATCGTCGTCCCAGTACAGACCACGCTCGTGGCCATTTTCGAGGTCATCGAAATGACGTCGGCAGGCATTGCGAACGTGAGGACCGGCAACTTCTCTGCCATCAATGACAGCTTGCGCATAAGCGCTCACACGCTCAAGCGCAGGCATATCAGTCAAGCAGATCGTCCTTTTCTTCGCCATCGTCGGGTGTCGCCACCTTGGAGGCATCAGCAGGCGTCGCGCCCATCTGGCCAAGCATCTGGCGGAGCAGGTTCATCGCCTGCACACCCACCTCCTGCCCGGCCATGATGCGGCCCTGAATAGTCGAGGCCATGCCGACGAGCGTGCGGTGCGATTCATTTAGCCACGGCAGCTCTTTCGCGAAAAGCTTCCAGGCTGACTTCGCTTTTATCTCAGCACTATCCTTCAACCAGACGGGAGGAGCGCCAAGCGGGCCGTTTGCGACTGGGTCTGCGCGGTTTTTGTACCGACCGGCATGCGTTTTGTCTCGCCCCTCGACTTTGGCCTTGCCGAGGGGATTTCTCGGCTTTGCCATGGAATGAAATCCTTATGGGGTCATATTTTGAATTGGAGATGCGTGCGCTGTGGGTCCTCGCCGGTCCGGGGCTAGCGCACTTCTGGACTTTTCGATGCCCCCTGGCTGGTCAACCGACCGGCCAATCTGGCCTATGACGGGGTGGCCCATAGCTTTCCTGAAACTATTTCAGAAACTGTCCCCGGAGATAGCTTGTACATCTCACATTGAGACTTCTGCGAGCTTCCGTTAGAAACCGCCAAGCGAATGGTCTCTGCATCCGAATAAGTTATTTTGTTAGTTCTTGTGTTCCTCGACTGCACTGATGCAGATGCCCATCTGCAATTGTCGGGCACATAATTTCCGTTAGGATCTATGCGATCCAAAGAAGTGGCAACTGGACGCTCGCCCATGTCTTCGAGGAAGTTATCGAACTGTCTCCACCGGTCACATACCGTAATGCCTCGACCTCCGTATTCTGCCCAGTTGGCAACTTGCGGATTTGATACTCGTCGCACCATGGCCTCCCAACTTCTGTAGGTCGGTGTTCGTGTGTATGGCGAGGCATGTCCATGTTTTATACTTCTCTTTGACGTCACTTCACGAGATAAGCACCCACAGCTTTGCGTCCCACCATGCATCATGGATGCGCCATCTATTTCCTTTGTCGTACCGCAGGAACATAGACATAAGTATCTACGCCCAGAATTCTTTTTCGGAACCTCATTCAATACAGTGAGCCGACCGAACGTCATGCCGATTATGTCTGTTTTTCTTCCCATGGCTTGACTCCATTGTTGGGGATTGACCTCAAGCGCAAACAGCGGGGAGCCGTCGCTCACCCGCTGCCAAACATCTGCAAGAGGTCAAGAATTGCAGATGCCGTTCTGTTTTATTGGCTTACTGGCCAGCCTGACGCATCGAACCGAACGACGTCCTGCCCGAGCTCTTCACGCTGCTTGATACGGTCATGGCAGGGCTTGCAAAGTGATTGCAAGTTATCTGCATCCCAGAACAGATCCTCATCGCCTTTATGCGCAATAATGTGGTCACATATCGTGGCCGGTGTGACGTCCTCTTGCTGCATGCAGTAGGCGCACAGAGGATGCGCAGTCAGTTGCCGCTCACGTAAGCGTTGCCAACGTGCGGTTCGATATAGCCGCAGCCAAGGCCGAGAAGGTGCTGACATGTGGGGTTCTCGTCCCTATGCCAAGGAACATTTTTCATTGTCCCCGCGTTAGTTCTGCATCCCTGAAGGGACACATCGATTGGTCAGAAATCCAAACTTGAATAGGAGGAAGATATGCCACGCGGTGACAAATCCAAATACACTGATAAGCAAGAACGCAAAGCAGATCACATCGCCGAAGGATACGAAAAGAAAGGCGTATCAGATAAGGAAGCTGAACGCCGTGCTTGGGCGACTGTGAATAAGGACGATGGTGGTGGCAACAAGCCTGGCGGCTCAGGTCGCGGCAAATCTACAGGCAATCCCGCCGCACATAAAGGCGGGAAGAAGGGCGGTGAAGCAGCTGCCTCCAGAAGCGCTGCAGAACGCTCCGCCTCTGCGAAGAAGGCAGCCGCAACACGCAAGCAGAACGAGGAACACGCCCATCACCATTAAGGGCATCATATAATCAGCAAAGGGAGAAGACGTCATGAACAGCACAGAGATGAAGGCCTGCATTGAAGCATGCCTTGCTTGTTATCAAACGTGCCTCGGGATGGCGTCTACCCATTGTCTTGAGGAAGGTGGTGAGCACGTTCAGCCCGTGCATTTCCGAACAATGCTCGCCTGCGCTGAGATATGTAGGACGTGCGCCCATATCATGCTTTTGAGGACGCCCTTGCATCAGGCGGTGTGCAAAGCCTGTGCTGAAATATGTGAGGCCTGTTCCAAGAGCTGCGAAGACTTGGATGGGATGGACGAATGCGTGGCCGCTTGCGATCTCTGCGCTGCAACTTGCCGGGAGATGGCCGCTTAGAGTTACTCAAAACCTGCATAAGGGTGGAACAATTCATTACTCTTCGCCGTTTCGGTTTGGCAATTCAAAAGGAGAATGAAATGGCTCAGACCACCGAAGGCATGCTTTCCGAACAGATCGACGCACTGCGCAAGGAAATCAGCAGCCTATCGTCCCGACTGTCAGATCATCTCGGCAATCTATCCGACACAACCGACGATGCCCTTGCGTCCACGAAAGACGCTGTGAATGTGCTCGCCGAAGGCGCGCGTGAACATGGCCAGCGTGCTGTTCAGTACGCACGAGAAAATCCCGGCACAGCATCCGCATGGGCTTCTGTTGGTCTGGTTGCATTCGTGGCCTGCATGCTCATGAAGGGCCGCGGCAACCGTTACCGTTAGAACACAATCGGCGGGGAGCCTACCGCAATAGGCTCAACCCGCCGAACCAGCAGCCGGAGGAGAAACGGCGCTGGATTTAGAAGGCCCAGACATAATACCGGACAAGCCGATAGCAGAGGTATGGGCGCTATTTTGGAAAGTTACGCCCGGTTCAGCGGTTGCACCCAACTGCAACATGACCGAGCGTCCGTCGCCTCGCGCACGGAACGGTGCGGGGCAACCGCGTAGCGGTTGAACCCCTTCACTATACTCCGCACGAGATCGCAAAAAGCGGCAGTTAGGCCGCAGATTTTTTCAATGCGGCCACAAGATTATCATTTGCCGCTATCAGTCGCCTTTTGCCTTGCCGCTCTTTTGTGCGCTGATGGCCACTCACTCCGATATCTGCCAGACTGCCCGCCCCCAGCGCAGCATCTAGAACGTCGCGATCCCTATCTTTCAACTCTTGAAGCGCTTCAAACCACAGGTCGCGATCGATCATCGCAGACAGTGTATCTTCCCACGCCTCGTCTCCTCCACCGGCACACGTTGTTTTGCGCATCCCAAGAAAACTATTGGCCACCTTGGGCGAACCACACGGCAACCCTTTCGGGTATCGCGTGTAAGTCACCTTCTCCATGTCGGTGTTTGCGTGGGCCTCTGCGAGAATGCGGGCGGATTCTTCAGCGCTGTAATCCGTACCATTTCGGCGCTTGCCGGATGGAATATATCGATGCGGCATTGTTCCAAGCATATCTTCGAAATAGTGATTGCTCGCCTTGGTATCCTTCGGATCAGCTCCGCCACCCGATGCACGATCTGGTTTATCTTTCGTGCCGAGCATTGCGCCTGCCGGCATTCGTATGTCGGCCTGAATAACTTCACCGTCGATGCCGAGCACATATCCGACTTCAGTCTGGTTTCCATCGCTGAACCGCAGCTTGCCTATGCGGACAATCTGTCCATTCTCATTCTTCTCGGTATCGTTACTAGCTACATTCTGCATGATGGCTTGCACGGACGGTGTTTGCCGCCAGTCCCGCTCGTAACGCATGTCGGCGACTTCCTCCGGGTCATTGTCATTCGCTCCAGGCGCAACAGACCAGTTCGTCTGCAATGGTTCTCGCTGACCTTCTGGGCGGTTGCGATACGTCATAAGCGCCTTTAACTGTTCTGCGAGTGATCCGTGTCTTGTATTCGTCATGCTGCTTTCCCCTTCTCTTGTCCAAGCCACCCCAGAACCGCCGTAACGGCCCGCTCAGCGGCTTCTGTGGTCGTCGTGGCCCGAATGACCAGAACCGTGTAGCCGAGGCGCTGTAGGGCCGCGTGGCGGTCTTTCTGGGCTGGTGACAGTCTCCCCTGCCCGACCTTGTTCTCGATCAGCAGCAGACGACCGTATTCGCCATAGATGCGGAGGTCAGGTTCGCCGCTGGTCATTCCCGTTGCAATTGCCTGAGCCTGCGCCCTTGGCCCACGCTTGCTGGCGTTCATGTCTCCGGCCAACAGGAACTGGCGCTGGTATTGCGGCAGGCGGCGCAATGCGGGAACCTGCGCCGCCTGCAATTCCCATTCGAGCGGCGGGGCAGACTTAGTAGTAACGCGGCCATTGCGGGTGGTGATCTTGACGCGGGCGCCGTTGATACGTGTGATCTGTGTGGTGGTGGCGGTCGTAGACGAAGGCGCGCGCGTGCGGTTGCGTGCCATGTGTGCTCCTCGTGTTGATTGCGGTATGCCGTTGGTAGCGGCAAGAGGAGTGTGGAATGCCTCAATAAATGTGGTGTTAATGGACATGCAGAAAATGAGACGTTAACCTGCCGCGGGGCAAGGCGCTTTGCGGTCCTCCAGTTACACCATTCACCGGGGGCGTCTTGTCGCCAACCTCAAATCAGGTTGTATTTTGGAAAGTCCTAAATCAGGAAAAGTGCGCACTTCTCAAAACTCGAGAACTGCGCGCCGCGCGCTTTGTGCGTAAGTTTCTATATAAGAACTCTTACGCACCAAAAGCAGCGTGCATTTGCGAACTTCTTTTAGGGTTTTTCGAGAAGTGCGCAAAAAGAAGTACGCGTTACTTAGGGTTGTATTTTTATTGTGACAGGCGGTTGTGTTGATGGAAGAAAGAGAGGAAGGCGGACATCCTTCCTCTCGTATGAAGCCAGAAAACTATGCCTTATTGATTTGGCTTATGGCCAAGTTCGTGAGCTTGTTATTTGTGGCTTTTTCCTGATCCAAAATCTGGGTAAGTAAGGTGTGTGCTTCCGTATGTCCGAGCTCCTTTGCCCATTCGCGCAGCGAACCGTATCTGGAAATTTCATAATGCTCGACCGCCTGGCAAGCTGCGAGCAAGCCTGCGTCAAGAGCTGTTCCGCTTGCCTCTTCAATCAAGCCGTCGGCTTCCTTAATCAGCCCTTCGATCGCGTCGCATTTCTCAGCGGTAGGCTTTAGCTTAAGAGACTTGAACAATCCATTCAGAATCGTGATCTGCCCCTTAGTTTCTTCGAGATGTTCCTCAGCGGCTTGCTTCAGTTTGGCGCTTTTGGCCGCCTTGGCGACTTTCGGAAGAGCCTTGGTAATGGCGTTTTCTGCGTAATAAATGTCCTGCAAGGTATGCTCGAAAATATCAGACAGAGTTTTCATGATCGTCCTCCTGGTTGGAAAAGCGAAACGAAACATTTGCTGATAGGTTCCTTATTATTAGCCCGCAACCTGAGCCAAGTCCTGCTATGATGTGTAATGAAGTGCCATTCGAAGGGAAATCCAATGTCTAAATTTGGGCCATATGAATTCGACAAACTGCTGGGCGCTAAATACAAGGTTCTAAATCAAGACCCGTTGCTCGGAATTCTTAGTATAAAGACCGATAAGGGTGTCATTGAGCTCGGCATGATAAAGTCGGTCGCCGAGGTTTTAATGGGGGAACTGATGGACTTCCTGCAAGAAGGCAAAGGCAAAGATGCGCCAAGCTTCGCGGTCGAGCGGAGTCAGTGAAATGCAGCATATAGCCACCGCTCTTGCTATCGCTGTTTCTTATATAGAAGACCGAGAATGCGATGTTGACGCTGACTTGAAAGCTCTGGAAGCTATTGCTGTGGAGATACAGCAGGGATCACTCGACGAGCGGCGAGCGGTTGTGGAAGCGCTTGGCGCGGTCGGCCGACCAGAGCTAGTCGATGGCCTCGGTATAGCATCCATGGTATAAACCGGCCTTCAGTCGGCGGGAGGCTCTCTGCTTGTCATCCGGAGAAGACTCACAGTTCAATCCTTGCCAAACAGGAAGGGTCGATATGCGCTTAAATCATGCTTTTGTCTTAACTGCTCTGCTAGCCTTCTCCACAACAGCAGCTGACGCAGCTTTAGCTCCCAATTATCAACGCGCCAAAGAAATGTCGGCAGTAATTGAAGCTGTTGCTGAACAGTTCCCAAGCCACCCGGTAACCAAAGTCATTTATCAAGAACCTGACCAATATCAGGTCATCGCCGGTCCTTGTTCAATTCGGGCTAAGATCGTCACACGCCCTCAGAAACAGATGATGTTAGGCCCCAGGCAGTTTGAGGTTAGGCTTTCGCCGCAACGATGTGGCAAGTAAGATGTATTAACTGTCCGAGGTTAAATAAAAAAGATATCAATTACTTATGACACTCTACAAAAAAGCCTGGCTATTTCTGATTATATTATCTGTTCTCGTACTCACCTCGCCTGACTGGACGAAGGGCGTTGGTGATGCGATTGGGGCGAGCGGTACCGCGATCGGATCAGTTGTATTGGCCCTTGGGGCGATCTTGTTCATGTTCGTCTTTGTATGCCCCAAATGCTCATTTTCACTTTTCAGAAGCGAAAGCATTTTTGGCCTGTATATTTACCATCCATGGCCTAACAAGGCTTGCTCTAGGTGCGGCCACAATCATTCGGCAACTAAAAAGTAACGGTAGCCGTTGCGCACCTTCCCTCATCCAGGGTTCACGCTCTGAAGGGGTGGGATTTCAACCAGAAATTAAGCTGTTTGATGCAAACTCGCCCGAATGGAGCGGGAAGATTTTCAGGCAAATTGGCGTGGTGCCAGAAGATACCAGTTTGATGAGGAGGCGCGGATTAAGACCGAACTTCTCAAAGAGCGTGATCGTAATTGGCTGGATCGCTTGCCCATACTCGGCTTTATATTGCTGGTAGCAATTGTGAGTGCAGCAGCATTTCTAGCTATGTTGTTTCTATCAGTTCCACAGTTCTGAATATAGAACACAGCAGCGACCCGGATACACAACGCATATTGAAGACTTTGCGTGGTATTGCTCGGCCTCCGCATTTTTCCCGATAGAGGTCGAATATGATCGCCGCCTATGTTTCATCTGCTATTGTTGGTACAGGCGTTTATCTCCTATTGAGGCGCAGAACGCGCAAAGCGCGTATCACCATCTCAGCTGCCGTATTTCTAGTCCTGTGCGCAATTATCAGCGTTTGGTTCATTAACACCGGGGGAACATACGGAATTATGGGCAAGAACGGCATCACGCCGGATTGGTCGCGGCAATAAAAAAAGCGTCCCGAAAGAGCCGCTATTAGGTTTGTCCATATTACTTGGGCTTATGGTCTTGACGCCAATAGGTTGCTTGTTTGGAACTGAAACCGGCCAGTTCCGTTTACTGAAGCCATTGACCCAGAGTGATAGAAAACATGGATCAGCTTGAGATCGCGCTCGATGAGGCGCTAAAGTCCGACAACTTCAATGTCTGGCCACACATTATCGCGCTTGCCGCCGCATACATTCTGGCGTTGCCGATAGGGTGGCACCGAGAACGCGAAGAGCGGAGTGCCGGTCTGCGGACCTTTCCGCTGGTCGCGGTTGCCAGTTGCGGCTTTATCCAAGCTACCGAGGGATTTACTTCCGAAAGCCCCGAAGCACTCGCGCGCATTATTGAAGGTGTGATCACCGGCATGGGATTTATCGGTGGTGGAGCTATTCTTCGTTTGAGTTCGTCCGTCAAAGGCACCGCAACAGCGGCCAGCCTGTGGGCAACAGGAGCAATCGGCATTGCTTGCGCTGCAAACGCCTTTGACGTGGCCATTATCATAATGGCGTTTGCGCTGCTTACTCTTGTATTCTTCTCCAACGGTAAGGCGGCCACTAAGGAATCCTCCGCCCCGGACGCAGAATAAGCCCGTATGCTGCTTCCCCCTAAACCGCCCTCACAAACGACGTCGTCTTCCGCTGTATCGGATCGCGATCCTCGACCTTTGCGAGAAACCCTTCCTTGAACAGTGCCTTGGTAATGAGGCTGGCCCGCTTCTTCTGCAACTCGTCGTCTATATCCAGCCCCAACGCATAAGCCACGGCGTGACCAACCCAGTCTTTGGCCTGCGGTGCTTGCTTGTACATGCCACCATTTACAGCGCCACGGATTGCGTCTTTCTGCTCGTCCGTCAGCCCTTCGGCCACTTCCTCGCTGGACGGCCAATGCCATTCGGTCACAACCGGCGCATGGTCCTGCGGCTGTGTCAGCCCACGCCCATTACCCAGAGCCACGCTTTCGATATGCCGCCAATCAAGCCGATGCGAGAGCGGCGTAAGGTTTGATTTGCCGTATGTGATCGAGAAATAGCCAAACCGATCCATGCTGGGGATGCCAGCCTCATTAGCCTGCGCTTCCGACATACGGTTTAGCACCCGCACCGAACGCGCCGCTCCGATCAACGCCACAG
Source organism: Brucella sp. 22210 (assembly GCF_052045675.1). Taxonomy (NCBI): domain Bacteria; kingdom Pseudomonadati; phylum Pseudomonadota; class Alphaproteobacteria; order Hyphomicrobiales; family Brucellaceae; genus Brucella; species Brucella sp. 22210. Next base: position 4,692 of record NZ_JBQEPD010000025.1, on the reverse strand, counting down.
CACCTCGTGCGTCTTCAACGGTGGCCTCGCGGTCACTCACCTTGCGCAAGTGGTGCACGATATCAATGGAGCAGTTCGTATAGTCCGCGATCTGCGCCCAGAGCTTCGCGACCTTATCGATTGCGCCGTTGTCGTTTTCGTTGACCTGGTGCGTGGAAACGAATGGATCGACGATCATCACGTCAATGCCATTAGCAAGGATGGTTTCAGCCACGGCTTCTACAATCGGCTCCTGAATTTTGACGCCTTTCTTGTCGTCGATTGCCACGACAAGCTCCTGCTCGCGGCCGCTGTCGAGAAACAGATGGCCATCAATGTCTTCCGGCTTCAGATTGAAGTGAATGCACGCAGCCATGATGCGGCGTTCCAATTCATCGCGCGGATCTTCAACGTTGAACAGCCAGACCTTAAGGCGGCGTGGTGGCTTAACGCCGTTCAAGGCCTTCCCCGACGCCATAGCGAGCGCTTCCACGATGCTGTTGGCGGTTTTGCCAAGCCCGCCCGGTGCAACTGTCACCGAGACATACTTGCGGATGAAATGGCGACCGAAAGCAAACTCGCGGCGGGGTAGCGAAGAAGGGTCTTTCCACTGGAAAGGCGTAGCTGCGAGGATGGGTTGGTCTGTGGGGGCTTCTTCAACGACGGGGACGTCAGGTTCCTCGTTGTGCGCTTCGGGTTCACGCTGCTCATCAACCTTCGCCCGCGCGTTGTCGAGCATACGGGTGATGTCCACCAGCTTGGTATTGTCATTGACGGCTTCCGGTGCTTGTCGCGGATGCATCTTGCCCGCCTTCAGGCCGTTGTCGATCGTCTTGCAGCAACGCGGGAAGTCCCTGCCCCAGCCGCGCGCCACATCTTGTAGCAAGGCCCGCGCTTCGGATTCCGACAAAGCCCCGGCGCCGACGAACGTGCCCAGCCGGAACGCCGCGTCGTTCAAGCGGTTGTTGCGGTTGCCCATCGGTTCCACGGCAAGGTCGTCCAGCTCAGATTGCACCGCGCGCTCGACATACCGATCGTTGATCGTGCCCGAAACCGACGGCGCCTGATACATAGTCGCGCTGTCGTATGACCGTGGCAGGACAAGCTCCAGCAGCCAGTCTGGCGCGTCGACCGGTTCCACATCGACCAACCAGCGGTAAGGCTGACCAACAGCAGGCACACTGCCAGCCGCGATGACATAACCACCGTCACCACGAACATCGATGCCAGCGCCCAATGCGCCACGATTGCGAACGCCAGCCTGGTGTTTGAAGAAGTAGTGTCGGCCGCCGCTCGTGGTTTCAGCGGTGAGGGTGGCAGGTAACGAACCGTGCTCGGCTTCCAATGCCGCGAGCGTATCCGGACCGCCGTGCTTCGGATCGATATCCAGCACCCACGCGCCGATAGTCGCCCCGGTCGGCACGCCGATCATTGCGCCGGGGTTGCGGCGCCAGAGCTCCCGCACAATGCGCTCGTTCAACGTCGCACCGCGGAAACCATTTGAAGTTAGCGGCGTTTTAGTCGCGAGAATTTCAATGATGCCGTCCTCGTCGATGAACTCCTCGTCAGCGGCACGGCATGGGAAGACAGGCCAGCTGCGTGCGGTGTAGGACAGGGCGACGTCAATCATGGGGTCTTCACCCGAAAACACTTGGATGTTATTTTGCATCAATCTTCCTTATTGGAGCCTGGAGATGTCCAAAGGACGGTATGAAATGATGAGAACGAGCAACGGCAAATGGTCGGTCATCGATACCGAAACCGACCACGTGGCCAAGCTGCAAGATTCCTATTTAAGAGACCTCGATATCGATGAGGCCGAGGCAGCGGCGGCTCTAATGAACCGAATTCATGCCGCAGGTCTAAACGTCACGCCGCAGTGATTGTCGTTGGCGGGCATCATCTCAGTCCCTAGGTACGCTTCGATGAACGCTTGCGCTGCAGGCGCAACGATTGCATTACCGTAACCGTGCAGTCGTCCCACTCGGGCGGCAATCCCATGAGCCAGCGGGAATGTGTCGGGTTCAACTGGCCGCCACTTTCCATCCCGGCAGAAGAGCCAGTCAGCATCTCGCCAGTGGCCGTTAGTCGGGCGGGGCCGAAGAACTGTTTGTTCGCTTCCTCGTAGCTCGGTCGATCCGATGCGTTGCCAGCAGTCATTGCTTGAACCATATCCCCCACAGTGACCATGCTGCTTGTTGGTGTCGGCCATCCGCTCAAGGCATTCTCGGGAGGGTCGATCGCTTGTGAGTTCACAGTAACAGTCTGGACCGCAGAAATTTCCCAACCCGCCATTGCTGCCATTTGAGGCAAGCTGCTGCCCGTCATGTTGGGCGCTACGCCTGTTCCCGCCCTCTCTCCGTCCGACGCCTGCGCTGTCGGCCAGCCCGTCAGCCAAGCCACTCGACCCAACAGCGCGTTCAGTGGTACGTTCTGGCACTCCGCACCGTCCTTGTGATCCCTCGTCGTTGGCGTGGGCCACCCAATACAGCCGCTGTCGGATATGCGGCGCGCCGAAGCCCGCAGCGCAGGTATCGACTGCCCCGCTGGCGTAGCCCGATCCTTCCAGGTCAGCTTGTACAAGGTCGAGCCAGCCAAGTCCGTCGTTGCTCGCAACCTGCTCGCCAAAGACGATTGGAGGGCGGCAGTTTTCAATAAGCCAGTGGAAGTGCGGCCATAGGTGCCGCTCGTCAGTAAACCCTGCTCCTTTGCCTGCCGCGCTGAAAGGCTGGCATGGGCAGGATCCGGTCCAGACTGGGCGATCATCTGGCCATCCTGCTCGGCGGAGCGCGTAGGACCAGACGCCGATCCCGGCGAAGAAGTGGCATTGTGTGTATCCGATAAGGTCGGAAGGTCGAATATCGACAATTGAACGTTCATCAACATCTCCCGGTGCGATGTGGCCAGCCTTGATTAGCTCGCGCAACCAAGCCGCCGCTTTCGGGTCAAACTCGTTGTAATAGGCTGTCATGGCTGCCTCAGAATGGAGCTTCGCTTAGGGCCGCGCGCATCCCTCGACCGCAGCCTTCCCATGCGGCCTTCACGAGCATGCGTGCTTCCAGATCATCCATTTCCTTAAGGTCGGTCTTTCCCAACTCCTGCAAATACTCCCCGACCGCCTCGACGCCCGTATCAAGGGCGCGCAGCTCGTACGGGTCCAACCGCCTGCGATGCCGAATATGCTCGGCGATGTCAGCGCATTCCTTGCATAGCCAGCGTATGGGTTCACGGTCTGCCTGCACGCCGAGGCCTACGGCCCTTCTGGAGCACACCCAACAAACATCTGAGTTTCCCGTCATGCCACCACCGATGCACGCGGACGATTGGACCAATATCCATTCGGTAATTTTAGGTAAGGCATGTGGGCGCACACTTTCTCCCATATACCAAGTCGACGAGCCGCCTGTACGGCAGCGCCACAAGCTTTCTCAAAAGCCCCTCTATTTTTATATTTCAACGCCTCTTCAGCAATCGACGCCTCATCCCAAGACTTTAGTTTTGGTTCCATGTGCTTACAGAACCTATCAACGCTTCCATATTGCCGCCGCGCTGCACCATACGCACCCGGACTCCCCCGAAGGAATTCAGTTCTGGACGTGTATTGGCGCGCCTCTTTGTAAATCGCATCCTCTGTCCATTTTATCGCGCCAAGCGAACCCAATGCTCCAGCGGCAACTTGGTTGAGAACGTTATACCCGCGCGCTTTAAAGTGCCGGATAAGTTCATCTTCCATATTTTGCGCGTCTATTTGCGAAACGGGACCAACAACTATTTTAAAGGTATGGGTACTTTTAATTAGGTCCTTAATTGCTTTTCTGCCGCGCTGAACTGCCCCCCATTTCGACCGGACAGTCGGCATAAGCAGAAAGGCTCAAGCACAGGCTTGGGTATAGGCTTATGTCTAACGAGTATCGACATGTCGAATTGCTGACAGGTGATGTCCGCCGTCGGCGGTGGACAACCGAGCAAAAGCTGACGATCATCGAGCAGAGTTTCGAACCAGGCGAAACGGTATCTTCGACCGCTCGCCGCCATGGTGTTGCGCCCAATCTGCTTTACCGGTGGCGCAGGCTCTTGAGTGAGGGAGGTGCTGCAGCCGTGGATTCTGACGAGCCGGTGGTCGGCAATTCGGAAGTGAAGAAACTGGAAGATCGCATCCGCGAGCTGGAGCGCATGCTCGGCCGTAAGACGATGGAGGTCGAAATCCTCCGCGAAGCCCTTTCCAAAGCGGACTCAAAAAAACGGATATCGCGGCCGATCTTGTTGCCGAAGGACGGTTCGCGATGAAGGCCGTAGCAGACACGCTAGGCGTCTCCCGTTCCAACCTCATCGAGCGGCTGAAAGGCAAATCAAAGCCGCGTGGGCCTTACCACAAGGTCGAGGATGCAGAGCTTTTGCCCACCATTCGCAGGCTGGTGGATCAAAGGCCAACCTATGGCTATCGGCGGATCGCCGCGCTCCTCAATCGCGAAAGGCGAGCCGCCGATAAGCCTGTGGTCAACGCCAAACGGGTCCATCGCATCATGGGCAACCATGCCATGCTGCTGGAGAAGCATACCGCCGTTCGCAAGGGCCGCATCCATGACGGCAAGGTCATGGTTATGCGCTCCAATCTGCGCTGGTGCTCGGACGGTCTGGAGTTCACCTGCTGGAATGGCGAGGTCATTCGTCTCGCCTTCGTCATCGACGCATTCGACCGCGAAATCATCGCCT